>NZ_JAUBSD010000005.1:122146-123614 GCF_036704575.1 Microcoleus sp. K5-D4 | reverse complement strand
TCGCAAGAGGTCTAATATTGTTCAGTTAAAAAAGTAATTATTCGATCGCGCACCTCAGCTAATTGAGAACTGAGCAAACTCTCGGCGATTGCTTTCCCGTAGCGCAATGACAGGCTTAGCTAAGTGAACCGTCTTAAGATATAATAGAGTTTGAACACAACACCAATCATTGTCCTATGAAAACCATAGACAAAAGTGAATTAACAGCTCAATTACTAGAATTATTGCAACTTATCGAGCTTGAAGGCGAAGAAATTTTAGTGATGGATGGGACTAAACCACTTGTGATAATTTCTCAGTATGAAAAGTCTCTTTCAACTGAAGAATTATTTAAGGATATGCGGGGGAAAGTAAAATATTTTGAAGATTTAACTGCGCCAACAACTGAAGAATGGCAGGAAGTATGACAGTTGTCCTTGATACCTGCGCTCTCATCTGGTGGAGTTTAGATCCAGAGAAACTTTCTCAATCGGCAAAAGATGCTTGTCAGCAGATGGAACAAGAAAAAAATGGTTTAGTTCCATCAACGGCTATCTGGGAAATAGCTATCAAGATCAAAAATCATAAGTTAGATTGAGGAGTAAGTATTGATGACTATATCGCTACTTTAAAAAAGTCTAATGTTATTCGCATCGTTCCAATTGATGAGAACATTTGGCTAGAAAGTGTCAAATTAGAATGGGAACACCGAGATCCAGCAGATAGAGTGGTTGTAGCAGTTGCCAAAAGAAGTCAAGCTGCTATTATTACAGCCGATCAAAAAATAGCTAGTTTCTACTCTTTAGTAATTTGGTAAATCGAATGTGCCAGGTATCGGGAACGTAGAAGTGGCGCGGTTTCGTGGTTAAAGCCTCTGTTATAAATCTTCACGAAACTCTGTAACCCTTAGATGTTACACTCTACAAGTCTCGACGCGAGAAAAGAGATCCCCCACACCATCCATGCACCGTCCCCACGCACACACGGGAGGTGCCCCACAGGTGCTTTTGTGTTGAATTTTAGATCATTTAAGTACAACCATTTACTATTCACACGCCAACCTACCCGATCGCCAAAAGCGTCCCTAATTTTGTCATCATATTCTCTGCTTCCCCCCAAACTTTCATAGATCCGTTTCTGCACTGAAAAGCCGAAACGTCCGTTACTGTATTTTACCCAAAGTTGGTCAATAGTTCGTAAGTCTTCACAGGGGAATCGATCGATATCTTCAGCCCTCAGCAAGCCATCCTTTGTTCTCCCCGCTGCTTCCAGCATTTTTTTATACGTTTCCTCATCCCCCTCTTTCCATTCTCCACTAGCCAACAGCCGATCGAGGTTGCGATAATCGACTCCTTTTGCTGAAATCAAATTTACAGGTTGTGGCGGTGGCTGCGGGCTAGGAATCCTTGGCAAAACACCCCCTATTTGTCCCCAATTGCCAGGCGGTGGCTGCGGGCTAGGAATCCTTGGCAAAACACCCCCTATTTGT
>NZ_JAUBSD010000005.1:113376-122046 GCF_036704575.1 Microcoleus sp. K5-D4 | reverse complement strand
AAACACCCCCTATTTGTCCCCAATTGCCAGGCGGTGGCTGCGGGCTAGGAATCCTTGGCAAAACACCCCCTATTTGTTCCCAATTGCCAGGCGGTGGCTGCGGGCTATGAATCGTTGGCAAAACACCCCCTCTTTGCCCCCCATTACCAAGGGGTTGTGGCGGTAGCTGCGGGCTAGGAATCGTGGGCGAAACACCCCCTCTTTGTCCCCAATTACCAAGGGTAGGTTGGGGAAGCATAGCCAACCATTTTTGAACCGACTGAGGGCGCTTTGTCGCATCCATTTCCATCCCTTTCATAATTGCCCGATGCACCCCATCGCTAATATTAGGATTAATCTGAAACGGCGGCTTTAAAGGATGATTTGAAGCCCTCAAGAATGCAGCAGTTGGTGGTGTTCTCGTTAGCAGATAGTATAGCGTTGCCGCCAGAGCATAAACATCTGTGTACTCAGCAAATCTGCCACTTTCCGCATACTGTTCGAGAGGCGCAAAACCATGTGTTAATCCAAAAGTCATTTGTTGAGTGCGATCTGGAATAAAACCCCGCGCCAAACCAAAGTCAATCAAAACTGCATCTTGATTGTCGCGTACCATAATGTTTTGTGGCTTGATATCCCGATGGAGTAAACCTTTTTCGTGAACAACTATTACGGCTTCTCCCACTTTGCGGATGTAGTTTAAAGCTTCTGTTTCTGACAGAATGCCGCGCCTTTCCACCCATTTCCACAAATCTTCTCCTGCCACATATTCCATCGCAATGCAAGGCAAATTACCATGATCGAAATAGTTGTCTATTTGCAAAATATTGGGATGCCTGCACACAGATAGCTTTACCGCCTCATCTCGGAATCTGTCCCGATACCGCGCAAAATCTGGATCTCTCAATAATTCATCTTTCAGCGTTTTGATGACAACCCGCTGCCTGTTTTGCGCCTTCTGCGCTAGGTACGTGACCCCAAAGCCGCCCTCACCTAACTTGCCTTCAATAATATACCGATCGCCATTTAACCGCTGCCCCGGTGTCCAAACCATTCTCCTCACCGCCAACCAATATTAATTTTTATCTCGGCCTAGTCTGTATTTTAACTGTATTTTGTAAGTTCGGTTTTTCCACGGGTGCAACTTCAGTTCGCCTTCCCGGTGATGGTTGGCTTTTAGTTCGATCGCCCTTTTCCGACATAATTCGATCGACAAATTCGCCGCAATCTCATTAAGAATCCTAAATCCCAAAACCTCTTTACCCAAACAGTCCCTTTCTGTGCAAACCTAAAAAACAGCAGACACAATTTTATAAACTCTAATTACAGAACACTAGCAACCAGTTATGCAAACTCTGCCGAACCCCACTAAAACCCCCGCCACCGAACCCATCTTCGACACCACCATCAAACGCCGCAAAACCCGGCCCGTCAAAGTCGGTAGCGTCACCATCGGCGGCGGCTACCCCGTCGTCGTACAGTCGATGATTAACGAAGACACCCTCGACATCGACGGTTCAGTCGCAGGAATTCGGCGCTTGCACGAGATAGGCTGCGAAATCGTCCGCGTCACCGTGCCCAGCATGGCCCACGCCAAAGCATTAGCGGAAATCAAGCAAAAATTGCACGCCACCTACCAACCCGTGCCCCTCGTGGCCGATGTCCACCACAACGGCATGAAAATAGCCCTCGAAGTCGCCAAACACGTAGACAAAGTGAGAATCAATCCCGGACTTTACGTGTTCGAGAAGCCGAAAGCCGACAGAAGCGAATACACCGACAGCGAATTCGCCGAAATTGGCGAAAAAATCCGCGAAACCCTGGAACCTCTGGTGATTTCCCTGCGCGACCAAGGCAAAGCTTTGCGAATCGGCGTCAATCACGGTTCCTTAGCCGAACGGATGCTGTTTACCTACGGCGACACCCCCGAAGGCATGGTAGAATCGGCCCTGGAATTCATCAAAATTTGCGAATCCCTCGACTTCCGAAATATCGTAATTTCCCTGAAAGCCTCCCGCGCGCCCGTGATGGTGGCTGCTTACCGCTTGATGGTGCACCGGATGGACGAACTCGGCATGGATTACCCGCTGCATCTCGGCGTCACGGAAGCAGGAGACGGCGAATACGGCCGCATCAAATCCACTGCCGGCCTGGCACCTTTGTTAGCTGACGGTATCGGCGACACCATCCGCGTCTCGCTGACAGAGGCCCCAGAAAAGGAGATTCCCGTTTGCTACAGCATTCTGCAAGCCTTGGGACTGCGGAAAACGATGGTTGAGTATGTCGCTTGTCCTTCCTGCGGTCGCACTTTGTTTAATTTAGAGGAAGTGTTACACAAAGTGAGAGAGGCGACGAAGCATCTCACGGGTTTGGATATAGCAGTAATGGGCTGTATTGTCAATGGGCCCGGAGAAATGGCTGATGCTGATTACGGCTACGTCGGGAAGCAACCGGGTTATATCTCGCTGTACCGGGGCCGGGAAGAAATTAAGAAGGTGCCGGAAGACCGAGGTGTGGCAGAATTGATTGACTTGATTAAATCGGACGATCGCTGGGTTGATCCTTAGCCGATTCTTTCTCTGTTGTTAGAGTTGGACAATCCGACAATCCGACAGTCCGACAGGGGTTGAAACCCCTGTCTCATAGCTGAAGTCGGTTTAAACCGACTGAAGAGCACCTTTGTCAGAAGCTGCAAGGCCTGTTCCACAAAGAGTGAGAGTTCTATTCAGGGTGGGCATCCTCACGGGCCCCTGAATAGAATTCGCCAAAGTGGAATAATATATGTACGCCAAACGCGAGCCGGCCTTGCCTGTGTTAGATTGAGCGTAATTATTCTGAACTCTTTTCCTCCCGCGCGTCAGACAAATGGTTATAACAAAACGAGGGCTTGTTCTAAGTGCAGCAGCAGTGGTACTCACTGCTGTAACTCTTGCGAACACTGGTTGCAGTTCTAAATCTCTGGCTTCTTTTCGGGGAAGCCCTAAAGAGTTAGTTGATGAAGTTTGGCAGATTATTGACAAAAGTTATGTGGATGGCACTTTTAACCAGGTTGACTGGAAAGCGGTGCGGAATGATTATTTGAACCGGACTTATACCAGCGACGAGGAAGCTTACAAAGCAATTCGGGAAATGCTGAAGAAGCTGGACGATCCTTATACGCGGTTTATGGACCCTCAAGAGTTCAGAAATATGCAGGTTGACACTTCTGGGGAACTGACAGGAGTTGGGATTCAGTTGACTCAAGATGAGGAAACCAAAAAGTTGGTGGTGATTTCGCCGATCGAAGATACCCCGGCTTTTACTGCTGGTATTCTGGCCAAAGATATCATTACTAAGATTGACGGCAAGAGCACAGAAGGCATGGATACGAATCAAGCGGTAAGTTTGATTCGCGGCCAGGTGAATACTGAAGTGACGCTGACTATTTTGCGGGGAAGCAAGGAATTAGAATTTAAGCTGAAACGCGCTAAAATTGAAATTCATCCCGTGCGGAAGTCGGTGCAGAAAACTCCCATCGGAGAAGTCGGCTATATTCGCTTAAATCAGTTCAGTGCGAATGCTGCATCGGAAATGCGATCGGCAATTAAAGATTTGGAAGAGAAAAAGGTAACGGGCTATATTTTAGACTTGCGTTCCAATCCCGGCGGGTTGCTGTACGGAAGTATTGAAATTGCTCGGATGTGGCTCAAAGAAGGTACGATCGTCTCGACGGTCGATCGAGTCGGTGAGGCCGATAAACAAACTGCAAATAAGGCAGAACTCACAGACAAACCGTTAGTTGTACTGGTAGACGGCGGTTCAGCAAGTGCTAGCGAGATTCTATCCGGTGCTTTGCAAGACAACAAACGCGCGGTTTTGGTGGGAACAAAGACGTTTGGTAAAGGTTTAGTTCAGTCAGTACGCGGCGTGGGAAATGGTGCCGGTTTGGCGGTGACAATTGCCAAGTATTTTACTCCCAAGGGCACTGATATTAACAAAGCCGGGATTGAACCAGATTTTAAGGTAGAACTCACCGAGGCTCAAAAACAGGAATTGAGGCGCGATCGCGATAAAATCGCTACGACGGCAGATCCGCAGTACGCAAAAGCTATGGAAGTTTTGACACAGCAAGTTACTGGTAAAACAGGGAACAATAAGGCGGAGTCGAAACCGAATGCAGCGCCACCTAAACCAAATGCGGCGCAAGCAAAACCCAGTGCAGCACCTTCTAAATCTAGGTAGAAAACCTGTATAGGGTTTCAGTTAAAAAAAGCATTCGGGGAAAGATTTACGGCTAAAAGCCCAGATTTTAAACTCGAATGCTTCGCTGTTTTTGGCAATTCGTCCGGTGCAACCGAAATTTATATAATTCATCTGCGTTAATCTGTGTTTATCTGCCCTCATCTGCGGTTAAAAGAAGAGAATGTAAACCGCAGATGACAATGGATGGACGCTGATTTACGCAGATGTCGAGAAGAGAGATATGAAGAATTCCGATGCTAACAGATTTGATATCACGTTAGCTTTCGCGATGCGGAGGAAAGTAATAGTAATTCGTCATTGCGGCTGGCATTTGCCGGCGCGAATTAATCCGATGCGGCGGGCGATCGCATCTTCGGCAGAATCGTAAGGACCCCACTTTTCAATAATACTGGGGTTTTGTTCTTCAAGTTGCGCGAGGGGCAAAATCTCGCAATTACCAACAGGGCGTTTGACAATATAAAATTTTGGTGTTTCTGTCATAGCTAAATTCGTCACAAAAAAGCTGGATACTAACTAGGCAATTGGCTCATTATATCAAATAGGGAAACAGCAATGCCGTGTCCCAAGTGTGTCTTAGCATTAAACTCGCCGTCCTACAGTAGTTGAAACCCCTCCCGGACTGCGGATTTAACCGCCTGCAACTAATAAGAATTAAAAAAAACTAACACTTTTGGAAGATGCCACAATATTTATCTATGATCAAAATATAGACATTTGTCTAAACAGTGCATTAAACCCTTTCTGAAGTGGCGAAATATTCTAATCAATACCAAAAAACCATGCAATTTATACCCAAAACAATCCCCGAAATGCAACCAGAAATCATATCAGTTAAAGAATCACCGCCAGAACTTGTTACTTTCGATGTCGGCGGGATGAAATGTGCCGGCTGCGCGAAAGCTGTGGAACGCCAACTCATGCAATATTCAGGCGTAATTTCAGCTTGCGTTAACTTAGCCGTAGAAGTCGCAACGGTTGAGTGTGAACCGGGGACTGTCGATGCAGAAGCTTTAGCGAAAAAGTTGACTGATAATGGATTTCCCTCTCAGTCTCGTTCAGGTGAAAATCAGTGGGAAGCAGAAGCGACAACAATTGAACGACGGCGACAAGAAATTCGACAGCAAATCAAGCAATTGACGATCGCCCTTATCCTAATTATTTTATCGGGTTTAGGTCACGTACTGGGCACAAAAGCCCCAATTCTCAGCAATATTTGGTTTCACTGGGGACTCGCCACCCTAGCTTTGCTGCTACCGGGCCGCCCGATTATCGTTGACGGGTGCCGCAGTTTGTGGCGAAATGCACCCAACATGAATACTTTGGTAGCTTTAGGCGCTGTCACAGCTTACACCGCTAGCAACGCGGCCCTGCTGTTTCCACGCATGGGATGGGAGTGCTTTTTTGACGAACCGGTGATGCTGCTGGGCTTTATTTTGTTGGGCAAAACTCTCGAACAGCAAGCCAGACGCCGCGCTGCATCAGCTTTGCAAGCTTTAATCGCATTGCAACCGGCGAAAGCCCGCTTAGTAGATTTTAAACTTTCGAGTTTAGATTTGCGATCGCAAGAATTGCCTTTAAACTCGACATCAGAGGTCTACGATCCACAATACATTGAAATTCCCGCCGATCGCGTCCGAGTGGGAGAATGGCTGCAAGTTTTGCCAGGGGAAAAAATACCGGTAGACGGCGAAATTTGCGAAGGCAAAACAACCATAGATGAGTCGATGCTGACTGGCGAATCGATGCCGGTTTTGAAGCAGCCAGGAGATACAGTTGCGGCGGGAACTATTAATAAATCCGGGGCAGTTGTGATGCGCGCAACTCGCACCGGTAAGGAAACAACTGTAGCTCAAATGGTGGCTTTGGTGCAGGCAGCCCAAACTCGCAAAGCGCCGATTCAAAATTTAGCTGATACTGTGGCGGGATATTTTGTGTATGGGGTAATGGGGATATCGGTTTTAACTTTCCTATTTTGGTATTTTGCCGGGACTCATATTTGGCCTTCTGTGCTTTTAGGACACGGGGCAATGGATATGGGACACGGGGCAATGAATATGGGAAATGAATTGCCAATTATCCATTATCAATCGCCTTTGCTCTTAAGTTTGAAATTGGCGATCGCAGTTTTAGTCATCGCTTGTCCTTGCGCTTTGGGACTGGCTACCCCAACTGCAATTTTAGTCGGTTCTGGCATCGGGGCGGAGCGCGGACTTTTAATTCGCGGTGGTGATGTTTTAGAACGGGTCCATCAATTAGATACGGTGGTTTTTGACAAGACTGGCACTTTGACAACCGGAAATCTCACACTCACAGATTATTTGCCGATTTTCCAGAATTCCGAGTGGGATTTGAATTCAGATATAAATGTTGGCAACAGGCAAGATGCCTGTTCCACAATTGATGGGGTTTCTGGCAACAGCCAAGATGCCTGTTCCACAATTGATGGAGTTTCTGGCAACAGCCAAGATGCCTGTTCCACAATTGACTCAAAACTGCTGCAAATTGCGGCGGCGGTGGAAAGGGGCGCTTGTCATCCCATCGCCGCAGCGATTTTGCTGGAAGCTCAACAACAAGGTTTGCCGCTGCTAGCTGCTGAGGATTTCTGCACGGAACCGGGATTCGGGGTTTCTGCTTTGGTGGAGGGCCGACGGGTGTTCGCGGGGAATGCTGAGTGGATGAAGCAGCAGGGTGTTGCTGTGGCGACGGAATTGTCGGGGTCTTTGCAAGGCAAAACGGCGGTTTACGTGGCTTCTGGGGGCGTTTTGCTGGGGGTAATCGGGCTAAAAGATACTCTGAGGCCAGATGCTAAGGCGGCGGTGGAACGTTTGCGGGGCATGGGATTGCGGGTGATGATGCTCACGGGGGATACGGCGTCTGCGGCGGCGGTGACGGCGCAGCAGCTAGATTTGACGGCGGCTGATGTTTTGGCCGAGGTGCGGCCGGAGGGGAAGGCGAGGGCGATCGCAGCTTTGCAAGCCCAAGGCTGTAAAGTGGCTGTGGTGGGGGATGGTATCAATGACGCGCCGGCTTTGGCTCAAGCTGATGTCGGTATCGGTTTGCACTGCGGTACTGATGTCGCAGTTGAGACAGCTCAAATTGTGCTGATGCGAAATGCTTTGATGGATGTTGTTGAGTCGATCGAGCTGGGGCGCGCTACTTTTAATAAGATTCGCCAAAATTTATTTTGGGCTTTTGGTTACAATACTCTGGGAATTCCGGTGGCCGCAGGTATCTTGCTGCCTGCAACCGGAATTCTACTCAGTCCTGCGGCGGCCGGAGCATTTATGGCGTTTAGTTCTGTTAGCGTGGTTACAAATTCTTTGCTGCTGCGACGCGGATTTCGAGCTTAAATTTAGGGATTGCATATAAAAGTCGGAGGCCATAAGTCATTAACTAGAAACTAATGACTTATGGCCTCATCCCAATACGGATACAAGCCCCCCACACCAGGAGTCGAGACCAAAGAAGTTTCGACGTTAGTTCGAGGCCCCAGATTTATCTGTGGAGTCACTCTAAAATCTAAAATGTAAAAACGACTGACTGATGGCTAGAGTGCCATACTTTCCAAAAGTCGCCAGTTATTGTTGTTCATAATTGAACGACTCACTAGCTCGAACATTTGACGGCAGTGGTTGTTGGTTTGCAGGGGCAGTTCTTCGTTTTTAATCACGAAGTTCATGCGAACCTCTGAGTCGCTGGCCGTGTTTTTCTCAATTAGGACTTCTGCGGTGACAAGTTTGGCAATCGAAACTTGACCGGGAAGTTCGCGAGCCATGACGGAATCTCCTGTATTGTAGATAATATCAAGATTGCATGACTCTAAAATTTCAATCAGGGATTGACGCAGACGGTCGATCGGAACGGCAACGATAAAAAAACCAGTATAGCGAGCCATAGACAACTCCAGCCGTGAGGCATTTAGACTTTATTATCATACCGAACCTAGAACAGATGAACAGAACAATATGGATTTATTTTATTTAGGTGGAAAGTTAGGGCAATGAAGGGCAAACTTATCGTGTTTGAGGGGGTTGAAGGTGCGGGTAAAACTACGCAAATGCAGCGCTTGATACAGTTCCTGCAAGCAAGTTGCTGTTTGAGAGTCCGCTTGGTGGCTACTCGCGAACCTGGGGGTACTGAGCTGGGAAGGGGACTGCGACATTTGTTGCTGAAACAAGATGGGGGCGAATCTGTATCCGATCGAGCAGAATTACTCATGTACGCGGCAGATCGCGCTCAACACGTCGAAACTTTTCTCAAACCAGAGTTATCTAAGGGAACGATTGTTTTATGCGATCGCTTTACTGACTCTACGATTGCTTATCAGGGCTACGGCCGCGGCCTTAAGTTAAATTTAATTAAGCAGTTGAATGAAATTGCTACCGGAGGCTTGGAAAGCGATCTGACTTTGTGGCTGGATATTAATGTGGAGGAGGGTTTGGCGAGGGT
>NZ_JAUBSD010000005.1:57678-113276 GCF_036704575.1 Microcoleus sp. K5-D4 | reverse complement strand
GGGCCCGGGGAGGGTGCGATCGGATCGAGCAAGCTGATTTGAAGTTTCACCGCCTTGTGCAGCAAGGTTTTGCGGAGTTAGCCCAGGAAAATAAATCTCGAATTGTCCGGATAAATGCCGATCGCCCTGAATATGAAGTCGCTCAGGAAATTCAAGCTATTGTAACTCGCAGGTTAGAAGCTTGGGGATATTTAAATAATACCAATTCTGAAAAATAGCGCTAGATAATGTGTAGAGACACGGCAATGCCCTGTCCGGCTCCAAGAACTTACAATTTAATATTCTTAACTCAAAACAATTATTTAGCCGTCCCTTAAACCACAATAACCTTTTGGTATTATAGTAGCCGCGCCGACGGTTAAGATGTACTTAATTGCTAAAACCCTAGATTTTCGTCCTTCATCCTTCATCCGTTACATCCGTTACATCCGTTACAGAATCCGTTGCCGAACTTCCTTCTTCCGCAAACATGAATTATTTCACCTCATTAATCGGACAAGAGCAAGCAGTAGAATTGCTAACACAAGCAGTCGAGCGAAACCGAATTGCTCCTGGTTATTTATTTGTCGGCTCTAACGGCATCGGCAAAAGTTTAGCCGCTCAGTCTTTCATCGAGCTTTTATTCTCAGCCAATATTGCCGAAACCCGATTAATAGCCTCCGTGCAAAATCGCGTGCGGCAGCGCAATCATCCAGACTTACTTTGGGTAGAACCAACTTACATGAGCCAAGGCAAACGGCTGTCACCAAAGGAAGCAGAGGAAGCCGGTTTAAAGCGGAAAGCACCGCCACAAATTCGCTTAGAACAAGTTCGAGAAATCGGTGAATTTCTAAGCCGACCGCCGCTAGAAGCTGCGCGTTCAGTCGTAGTTTTGGAACAAGCAGAAACAATGGGTGAGGGAGCTGCTAACGGCTTGCTGAAAACATTGGAAGAACCGGGAAAAGCAGCGCTCGTTTTAATTGCTCCGACAGTGGAAGCTTTGCTGCCAACTTTGATTTCCCGCTGTCAAAAAATCCAGTTTTCTCGGCTGAATCCCCAAGCAATGGCACAAGTTTTGCAGCAAGCGGGATTCGCGGAGATTTTAGATCATCCCGAAGTAATGGGGATGGCTCAGGGAAGTCCTGGGGAGGCAATTTCTATTTGGCAGCAACTGCAATCAATACCCGAGGATTTGCTGCAAAAGGTGAAGCAGTTGCCTCAAAACCTGCGGTCTGCTTTGGAATTGGCCAAGGAAATTGATAAAACTTTAGATACTGAATCTCAGTTGTGGTTAATCGATTATTTACAGCACTGTTACTGGCAGCAATTTTTGGCAGGAGGAATTAGTCGATCGCCCTTAGAGCCCTTGGAGAAAGCACGACAATATTTGCTAAACTACGTACAACCGCGATTGGTTTGGGAATGCACGCTAATGGGAATATGTCAAGCATAATTTATTGCCAAGTTTGAGCGCAATACGATGAGTAACACGATGGAAAAAGCCACATTTGCAGCCGGTTGTTTTTGGGGAGTTGAACACAAGTTTCGCGCCGTTGCGGGTGTCGTCTCGACTGCTGCGGGCTACACAGGAGGTCACTGGCCGAATCCCTGCTACCTAGATGTTTGCGCCAGAGTCACCGGTCACGCTGAAGCCGTGCTCGTAGAGTACGATCGATCGCAGGTGAGTTACGAAGCACTGCTAGAGGTATTCTGGAACTGTCACGATCCCACCCAAATCAATCGCCAAGGCCCCGATAGAGGCGAACAGTACAGGTCTGTGATTTTTTATCACAATTCCGAACAAGAAAAAGCAGCTCGCCTCTCCAAACACAAATTGCAAAGTTCCGGTAAATACGACAAAGACATTGCCACCGAAATCAAACCTGCTGGTGAATTTTATATGGCAGAGGATTACCACCAGCAATATCTTGAGAAGAAGCGGCTTTCGTCAAAAGTCATTAATTAAAAAGTAGGCATACGCAACCAAAAATAAAAAATTTTAGGGGCTGGTAAGCTAATGATCTATACTAGCCACCACTTTATTATTAATGCAAAACTCTGCCTCCCCCAAGCCATGTTTATTTCCACCTACTTAGTAATAAATCATTAGTGATGAGAGGATAGTGTTTGGTAGGGGCAATCCCCCCGTGGTAGGTCGATGCGATGGGGATGCGGCACCAATCTCAGCTTTGACAATTGCCAAAAGAATATAGATGCGGGGCGGGGAATGCCAGTCTGAAGAAGATCGATCGCGTTTTAAACAGCTTGTTACGCAAGTCATAAGATTATAAAAATGCTGTAGTAGTTGACCGCGTAAAACCCCAACAATTTTGAAAGAAAGCCTAAATTAATATTGGTAATTTCTGTTTCATTTTTTTTGATTAATCCCGGTTTTTGCCTCCCGGACTGTAGTCATTAGTTAGCAATTAGTAGTCATTAGTCAGATTGCAGAAGGAAAATGGAAGAATATCTACTTTTGCAGTTTTGCTTGTTTATTTGCTAAGCTAGATGTGGCGATCTGTCACCAATAAACCTTAGATTTATGCACAGGTTATTAACTGGGAAACTGCGAGTAGAGTATTTAACAATACCGATAGCTAATCTTCCAGCAAATCTATCCGGTACTAAAATTGTACAGCTTACTGACTTTCACTACGACGGGGTGCGGCTGTCGGAATGGTTGCTACAAGAGGCGATTGCTGCGGCCAATGAAACTGAACCCGACCTGATTTTTTTAACCGGTGACTTTATTACCTACGATCCCGCACCTATTTACGACTTAGTGCAGCGATTGAAAAACTTGCAAAGTCGGGTGGGAATTTACGCGGTTTTGGGCAATCACGACCACTATTGGCCTGGGGCAAAGAGAGAGGTTGCTAATGCTTTAAATACCGTCGGGATTCGGGTTTTGTACAACGAAGCAATCTATCCTTTGGGGCCAGAATTTGCTTTAGTTGGGTTAGCAGATTTTTGGTCGGGCGATTTTGCGCCTAAACCTGTAATGGCATCAATAAATCCCGCGATTCCTCGGATTGTATTGTCTCACAATCCTGATACTGCTGAAAAGCTGCAAAATTGGCGTATTGATTTGCAGTTGTCTGGGCACACTCACGGCGGTCAAATCGTTATTCCTGGTATCGGCCCTTTGTACGCTTGGGTCAGAAAAATTGGCTATTTTATTCCTAAACGAATCCGAAAGTTCATTCCTTTTATGTCGGCTTGGGATCGAGTAGTTACTCACTGGGAATGGGCTAGCGGTTTGCATCAGGTTGGGAGTAATTTGCTGTACGTGAATCGCGGTTTGGGAACTTATTCGCCGGGAAGGCTATTTTGTCCCCCGGAGGTGACAGTAATTACTTTGGTTTGTCAAGATACGTAAAGGCTGGTTTAGGGTGCATACTTTCCTGATAATAGATAATATAGCAGAAGGAAAAAGCAAGTTCGGCAACGGATTGGCTTTCTTCGGATGTAACGGATGTCAGGAAGAAGGAAGAGGGAAGAAGTAAAAATGATTTTTGTACAATTTATATTATTTTTAATTGGCTTCTCCAAAGCGATAGCCTCTGCCGTAGACTGTGTGAATTAGCACCGATTCGCCAGGGGCTTCTATTTTGCGGCGCAGCAGGCGAATTTGAGCGGCTAATACATTGCTGCTGGGTTTTTCTGCTTCACTCCACAAATACTGGTGCATTTGTTCGTGTGTTAGCAATTGACCGGTATGGCGCATTAAGTATTCTAATAACTGGCATTCTTTTTCTGATAAGTCAATTGTGCGATCGCCCCGATAAGCTAATTGATTGTCGTAGTCTAGCTGTAAATCTGCAACTTGCAGCCGCCCGACAGCAACCTCGGCATCAAAAGTAGGAGGCCGCCGCAGCAAGGCGCGGACTCTGGCTAGCAGTTCTCGCAGTTCAAAAGGTTTGACTAAATAGTCGTCTGCACCCGCGTCGAGTCCTTGTACGCGATCGTCTACGGTATCTTTGGCGGTGAGAAATAGCACTGGCGTATTCCGTCCTTGCGATCGCAACTTCTGGCAAATTGCCAGTCCGGTTTGTCTCGGCAGCATCCAATCCAAAATTAGCAAATCGTAATTGCCCTGCATTGCTAAATTGCTGCCACTTGCTCCGTCAAATGCCACATCAACTGTATAACCTTCGCGCGTTAAGACTCGACTCAAAGGGTCAGTTAACTCAACTTCATCATCAACTAAAAGAATCCGCATCCTGATTTCAAATTTGAGATTTGAGATTGTAGGTTAAGTAAACTGATTTGTACTAGATTTTAATGTGTGGAATACTTTCCGTTTCGCTGCAAGCTGCTGCTACCCATTCCTCGATTGCAGGCAATGCCAAAATCGCATCCGCATAAGCTTTTGCTGATGAATCTAGTTTGACTCCGTAGGTGACAAAACGCATGACAACGGGGGCAAACATAGCGTCAACAATTGTGAATTTTCCGAACAGCATATTGCCGCCTGTCCCGAATTTTTGACGGCATTCGCGCCAAATGGCAAAGATGCGATCGATATCTGCTTCGACACCGGCAGTCATCCCTTCTCCCGGATAGCGGTTGCGGCAGTCCATCGGCATATTTTCGCGCAAATTTTGGAACCCCGCGTGCATTTCGGCGCAGATGGAACGGGCGATCGCCCGTTCCGCTACATCTGTCGGCCACAAATCATTTGCAAAGCGATCGGCAACGTATTCGCAAATTGCTAAAGATTCCCACACTTTCAAGTCGCCGTCGATTAAAACTGGCACTTTTCCCGATGGAGAATAGCGCCGAATTTCTTCATTGGTTGTCGGCCAGTCTAAGGGGATTCTCACCTCGGCAAATTCCAGTCCAGCTTGTTTCATCGCCAGCCAAGCGCGCAGCGACCAAGAGGAATAATTTTTATTACCAATAACAAGTGTCAATTCGGTCATAGTTTAGCTGTCAGCTATTTGCAATCGCCAGTTAAATTTTAAGTTTTAGAGTTGAATACACAAAGGCGTGACACACAATGGCGATCCTCGAAGAGGATCGTGCTGTTCTGTGCACCGGACTGTGCAAGAATTTTACATTAACAGCCTCCCAGCGTTCCGCGTTTTTCTGCAAACTTCGATCGGGGGGCGCGATCGAACACGCTTGATTGCAGATGAGATGAGAAGCCTCTGTCCCTGGGAACCCTTGCCTGGTTAGCGCTAGGTACAGCTACTGTATAGTCCATTTCCTCCCTCTCTACACCACCGCCTGAGAGGATTTCATCTACTGTAATCTTTTTCAGGGAATCCTGGTCTACACTGTGAAAATTTGCGTCAAATTGTTGATTGTTTTCCATACTGACCGCCCTTTAAAAAGTGACTCAATAAAAAATTACTAACTATAATATATCCTCAAACAAAGGATCGAGCAATACCCTAAATTTATTTTTACCTAGGAACTCTATGTGTTATTCTGAGTTGGGTAAAAGCTGTTTCTGCTTGTGCGACGCTTGCCCCCTTCTAAAATTTAGAAATTTACACTCTAAAAATTGACATGATTACTGTTGCACTTCCCAAAGGCGGATTGTTAGGAGATAGCATTCGGCTGTTTAAATCGGTTGGATTAGACTTCAGTGCTTTTCTCGATTCCTCTAACCGACAACTTCAAATTTATGACCCGACCGGCACTGCCAAAGCTTTGCTAGTAAGGACGCACGACGTGCCAGTTTATGTGGAATACGGTCAAGCGGATTTGGGTATTGCTGGCTATGATGTTTTGCGGGAAAAAAAGCCGAAAGTTGCCAATTTAATTGATTTAAAATTTGGCAAGTGTCGGCTGTCGGTGGCGGTGAAGGAATCTAGTTCTTATCGACGAACTGTGGATTTACCTCCTCACGGTAGAGTTGCTTCAAAATTCGTACACTGTGCAAGGGAATATTTCCACAATTTGAATTTGCCGGTGGAAATTGTGCCGCTTTACGGTTCTGTGGAGTTAGGGCCGATTACGGGTATGTCGGAGGCAATTGTGGATTTGGTTTCGACTGGCAAAACTTTGCGAGAAAATGGTTTGGTGGAAATTGATGTTTTGTTTGAAAGTTCAGCTTATTTGATCGGTCATCCTCTGAGTTACCGTTTGAATGCGGGGGGGGTGAATGAGTTGATCGGGAAGTTGAGAGAGCAAGTTTTGACGACTGTTTGATGCTAACTCCAATTAGAGTAGACCTATTGCATAAATCTTTCATTGATAGGGAAAGCACAGACGCAACGCAGATGCAATGCAGGATAGTGATCGACTTTTTCAATAGGTCTTAACTATTGTGGGGTGGGCTTCAAGCCCGCCCTAAACGTTAAATCGAACTGCTATTTGCAGGTAGAAAACCTAGTTTTTCCTGGCAGCGATTTATATAAAAACTGACGACTGTATCAGCCGGGTTTTGTTCGATTAGTTGCTGAAAATACCCCAAGGCTGCGACAAATCTTTCGGATTGCCATCCTTGAATGCCTTTGTCAAATAAACTCTGGGTAAGCTGCTTTGCCTCAGAGTCTGGACAGGAGGCTGCCCAGATTTCGTAGATTTCAATAGCTTCCTGCTTGCCGCGCGGGGTTACTCGATCGATCCAGCGATAGTAATAATTGTTGCGGGGCAAATGGCTGTCAGCAGCAGTCGCCCCAGAAGTAGAAATAATACTCTCCTGTGTTTCCACTTCTAAGTCGCACTTTAATAATAGACTTTCTTTTGAGTGGGAGTTGGAAGTTATGCCATTTAGAAATTCTCTCGCATGAACAATGGCATTTTCGCTAACAATAATTTGGCAGCCGTATATTTTAGTTAAATTTTCTAACCGAGAAGCTGTATTTACCACATCGCCGATGACTGTAGAGTCCATGCGGCGATCGGAACCTAAAGTGCCGATCATGCCGATACCTGTGTTAATTCCCGTACCAATATTGACCGGAGATTCTAAATTGTATTGGTGGCGACTGGCATTAAATTCTTGCAAAGTTTCTTGCATTGCTACTGCGGCTTCGATCGCATCCATGGCGTGAGAATTTGGCTTGTCAAATACTGCCATGATTGCATCGCCTAGGTATTTGTCAATAAACCCGCCGTGAGACGTTATGCACTCGTTCATTTTAGTAAAAAAAGCGTTCAACCATTCAAAAGTCTCGCGAGCTTGTTGAGATTCGGCGATCGCAGTAAACCCGCGAATGTCACAAAATAAAACAGTCAGCTCTTCTTCTGTAGCATTGCCCAACTGAATAGATTCTATTCCTTGCGGCGCAATTCGCTCCAGAATTTGCTCTGGCACAAATAGCTGAAATTTTTCTGAAAGATATTCGTTTGCTTCCCAAGCTGCGGCGATTTGGCGTTTGCTTTGCTCTCTGACTTGCTGGTTGAATAGGGAAGATACAGCTTGCGATCGCATTTGACTCAACTGCAAAATATTTTCCACTTTCGCCAGCAACAAACGACTGTTAAAAGGCTTTGTCAAATAATCATCAGCCATCATTTCTAACCCTTTGATGCGAGACATATCGTCATCGAGGGCCGTCAAAAAAATCACCGGTACAGTTTGCAATGCCGTATCCTTCCGCAGGATCTCGCACACATCAAAACCGTCCATCTCTGGCATCATAATATCTAGTAAAATTAAATCGGGTCGAGAGGCGCGGGCAAGGGAGAGCGCTTCATGGCCAGATAGCGCTGATACTGTAGCGTATCCTTTCAGGTGCAATAACTCTTCCAGTAAAGTCAGATTAGCTGGCTCGTCATCAACCAACATGATGCAGGGCGACTTGTTTGACATGGAATATGATATAATATATTGAATTTAGCTCGGGAGTTGCGCGTGGGGAAGCTCGAAAACGGGTTGATTGGTATATTTCTCCTTACTAAACTCGATATTTTTCGTAGGAACAGGCTTTCGGAGGCAAGTGCGGGCAAGTCATATAGATATTTATCTACTATTGAGTTTAACCTTTGTTGTTATCAATTATCATAAATGGCAGTGCTGGAACTGCAAATAATTATTGTTAGCCAAGAAAAGAACGGACAGTAGCGATCGTCAAATTCAAATCCAGTGGCTTGCTCAAATAAGCAGAAGCGCCAGCTTCCAAACATCGCTCACTGTCACCGGGCATCGCCATCGCCGTCACCGCAATCATCGGTACCGAATCCCAGACAGGATCTGCTTTAACTCGGCGCATCAACTCAAAGCCGTCAACATCCGGCAACTGAATGTCCATCAAAATCAAATCCGGCAGCAACTCCGGGGCTGCAGAGGCGGCGAGAATACGATCGGCCATCGCCTTCCCATCTGCGATTATCTCTACCCCGTACCCCTCCAATTCCATCACCTCAGAAATTAACATTTGGTTAAAAGGCTGGTCTTCGACAACCAAAATCCGCTTCCTGGCAATTGGTAAAGCAATCGCAGAAGCAGGAACTAACTTGGTATCCAAAGCACAAGAAGCAAAGTTTCCCAACTGTTGACGTATCTCCGTCAAAGGCAGCCAAACGCGGAAAAGACTTCCCCGATCGCAAACAGATTGAAAAGAAACAGTTCCCCCGTGCAATTCTGCCAGACGCTTAGTCAAAGCCAAACCCAAACCTGTACCTTCGTGCCGCCGAGTCAGGGAAGAATCCACCTGTTGAAAAGGTCGAAATAGCAAGTGCCAGCGGTCTTGAGGAATGCCGATGCCGGAGTCTTCCACCTCAAAACAAAAATAAGGAGTGCTGGCATTTACAGGAGAACAATCCGGCCGGTAGTCGCCGTTTATTTCACTGCCGTAGACCAGACGCCCGCTGAGTTTAACTTGTCCCTGTTCGGGGGTAAATTTGATGGCATTGGAAAGTAAATTAATCACAATTTGTCGCACTCGCCGTTCGTCGAGCCAAACTTTAGTAATACGGTTGTCGAGTTCTAAAGACAAACCGATTCGCTTTTTCTCGGCCCGTGGCTGCATCATTTTCAGACAGTCGGTCGCGAGTTCTTGAACGCGAACAGGCTGTAAGTTTAGTTCTACTTTCCCCGCTTCAATTTTAGAAAGATCGAGAATATCGTTGATTAGCTGCAACAAGTGCTGGCCGCTTTTTTCGATCAGTTCTACATAGTTGATTTGTCGATCGCTCAACTGTCCGGCTGTTTGCCGCAGCAGCAAGTCAGAAAAGCCGAGAATGCTGTTGAGAGGCGTCCGCAATTCGTGGGACATTGAGGCTAAAAACTCAGATTTCAACTGAGAAGAATACTCTAATTCTTCATTAACTTGGCGCAGGTTTTCTTGTGTCTGAGCCCGCTCGATCGCCGCCCCCAAAGTCCGGCAAGCAGCCTCCAGCACTTCTTGGTTGAGGGCGGTTTGCAGTTTTTTGACGTTGCGGGACTCCAGCGTCAGTACGCCAATAATTGTACCGTCGGTGGCTGCGATCGGAAAAATGCCCAGTTGTCCAATTCCTGGATGCCGAAATTTCGGCACGGCATTGGGATGTTGGGCATAATCCTCTACGAACAAAGGTTTACCAGTTTTCACCACTTCCCACAGCAAACCGATGCCGTAGGGAATGCCTTGGTCGAGCAATTCTTGCATTGCTGCGACTACTGGTTCCCCGTAAGTAGCCAGAAATTGACCAGAAATGTGGTTGGAAATCGCCGCCGCTTGCCGATCGTTTCCCTTGCCGCTAATCACCTTGACATCTCCGAAAGCAGCATTCATTGCCTCTACTAGATAGGTGAGGGCAAACTGACCTATTTCTTGCAAACTGTCAGACTTTTGCAGGCGTTCGGTTAAACCTAAAAGAAATCTCAGTCGCCTGACTTCTGCGTTCAAGCTAGCTTGGGAGTTTTGGTATACCGTAACGTCTCGAAAGGTAAACAGCCGTCCGCCGCTGTTGGTAATCGTGGCGCACACCTCCAAACAAACCGCATTGGATTGCTCGAAATAAAATGATAAACTTTCCTGCTGAGATTTTTCGAGCGCTTGCTGAAACTCTTGCCACTGCTGAACTGACAAGTAACCCCGATCGACAATTTCCGCAAACAGCAAGTGGCACTTCGGCTTTGTTTCCAGCCATTCTGGGGACAGTCCCCAGATTCCCGCCAATTTTTTGTTAAACAAAACTAAGCAATCAGACGAGTCGAACAGAGCGATCGCATTGTCTACTTGATTGAGAATCAGTTCTTGGTCTGCCCTCAACTGGTGCAAGTCTCTCTCCATTTTCTCTGTGTGTTTAGCTCTTAGTTTCGTTGTCATAACTTTCTAGGGATATGGCAAGAGTTATTTTATAACTCCTTACTTAAGGTGACATAATTTTATGTTTTTGGGCAGTGAGGGCGATCGATCGGTCTTGTGATCTGAGACACTTGCTGGTTTCGGAGGGCGATCGGAACCCGCTTTGAACTGCGTCGGCTACACTGCTTAATCATGAGGCAATAAGGAGGGAAAGCATTATGAGAGAAGCAGAATCTTTTAATAACAATGCTGTCGAACTTGATGGCATCTGACTTGAAACTCTTGTGTCCAACCCTGTGCTAAACTGACCCATAATAAAAACTAATTCCGATGATAAGAAATCAGCATATAGCAATCATAAGTCATTTGTGAATTTCTTACGGACTCCCAGCGGGTTCGGGGAGGGTTGGGGTGGGGTAAAAAATTTACGACTCCTGCAAGGATTGCTATATGTCAAATGCAATCATGACCTTACCCTTAAATTTTCTTAGCAATAACTTGATGATTGGGATTAACTGCTCAAGCAAGTATTGGATTCAAAAACATAGGCATAAGGCGCGCCCTAAGCACCCGGAGACAGTGATATCAGTTTCAAAAAAGCAACTGTAGCCTCGTGATCCCAAGCCATACACAATCAGTTATTCCCAATAATTTAATCTAAAATTGTGTGACTGAGCGCTCACGCCGAAGTCGAAAATCTACAATGGTATGAGTTATGACGATCGAACTTATGAGTAAGGTGTGCAGTGCACACCCTACAAATGTGAGTTAAGCTAATC
This sequence comes from Microcoleus sp. K5-D4, assembly GCF_036704575.1. NCBI lineage: Bacteria > Bacillati > Cyanobacteriota > Cyanophyceae > Oscillatoriales > Microcoleaceae > Microcoleus > Microcoleus sp. K5-D4. The sequence goes on along the minus strand of NZ_JAUBSD010000005.1, from coordinate 102,328 downwards.
CGCATTTAAATTGCAGAGTAAAATAGATCTTTACTCTTGTGGGGTGGGCAGGAGATCCCGCACTTAACATACAATTTAAATGCAGTACAGGTTAGAGCGTGAGTATTGTTAATGTTTCTTAGGATTTTTCGGAAAAGGAATGCCCAAACTTTCGTGAAAAACAACCTGAGTTTTATAAGTCAAGCGCCGGTTAACTTGTTTGATGATTTTTTCCAAAAGCGCATCGCCAGTTTTTTCTATTAAAGGTTGAGACATCGATCGAATAAACTTGGGAAAGCAAACCCCCACAGCCAAATCCAGCTTCCAGCTAGTCATGGTAATCGCAGGCGGCAGCTTAGCACGTTCCGAGCTCGGCCAATCGGCGGCAAACTCCTGAGACGGTATCTCCACTAGCTTCATTGCCGATCGAAAATCCACTTCATACCCAGGGGAGGTATAATCCGGAACCGGGATTGTCTTAATCAAATAGCAGCCTTCAGCGTCAGGCGGCAGCAACTCTAAACCAATTCTCGCTTCAACACGGTAGCCGAAAGCCCCAAAACGCCCGATTAATAAATCATAGCCGTTTTCTCCGAGCGGCTCGGCCTTCATCGGCGAAGCGCACTGGCAAAACCAAGTCTTGTGGTTGTTCAAATGCTTTGCCACCGTCTCTGCATCGGCGTACATCTCCATGCTGTCTTCAAAATGCGTGTGAAACCAAATCGGCTCAACTTCCTCTCCTGCATCCGCGCTTCCACTTTCCGGCTGTCGGAAACTCGCATCTGGGTAGTAATTTTCGTCAGAAGCTTCAACAGTGTGATATTCAGCGGAATCCTGCTTCATTGTATGCTCTCCTGTTATACACGCCAATCGATCCGGTTGGGGATGTGTTAAGGGAGTTTCCTCCCTACAATTGAGAAATTGATAGTAACAAAACTTACCCTAATCCAGCATAACTCGACTTATGAAAGCATTTGTAGCAGGAGCCACAGGTCAGACTGGCCGCCGCATCGTCGCAGAATTAGTCAAGCGAGGTATTCCCGTGCGCGCCTTAGTCCGAAATCTAGACACAGCTAGACAAATTTTACCACCGGAGGCTGAGTTAGTGACTGGGGATGTATTAAATGCGACTTCCCTGGGCGAGGCCATCGGGGATAGTACGGTATTGCTGTGTGCGACAGGGGCGGCCCCTGGTTTTGACCCGACAGCGCCTTACAAGGTGGATTTTGAAGGTACTAAAAATTTGGTGGATGCAGCTAAGGCTAAGGGCATTGAGCATTTTGTGCTTGTGACTTCTCTGTGCGTCTCTCAGTTTTTTCACCCGCTAAATTTGTTTTGGCTGATTCTGGTTTGGAAGAAGCAAGCCGAGGAGTATTTGCAAAAAAGCGGTTTGACTTATACGATCGTCCGTCCGGGCGGTCTCAAAAATGAGGATAATTCAGATGCGATCGTCATGACTGGTGCCGACAAAATGTTTGAGAGCAGCATTCCCCGCACTAAGGTAGCCCAAGTGTGCGTGGAGGCGCTGTTTCAGCCGGCTTCTCGCAACAAGGTTGTGGAAATTGTGGCGAAGTCGGAGGCTCCGCAAAAGAGTTTTGAGGAGTTGTTTGCCAGTGTGATTTGATTGAATTAGCCTCGCTTGGGTTCGGTGCGTCAGACCAAAAACACTTTGATTAGGATCTGAGATGTTGCACCATTGTCAAGAACAGGCTTTCCGGCCTGTTCCACAAAAAGTGCATTTTCTTGTAGGGTGGGCATCCTGCCCGCCCAAAAAAGGCTTATCGAGAATGGTGCAAGATGTGATTTGGGTCAAAGATTTGGGCTGACGCACCCTACAACAATTTTCCGATCGCCAAATCTGGCAAAATCTTAATAGTTTTACCATTCGCCGTTGAAATTTCTCTCTCCCAGCATGAAAACTCTCAAGTGGCCAGCTTGGTTCCCCTATCCGATTTCGTGGTTAAGGGCATTTGCTCTCGCTCAGAGTTTTAGTTTTGTCCTTCGTAGGGGCATTCCTTTGGTCAGCGACGATATCGGCTTTCTGACTCTACTGCTGGCGGCTTGGCTGATTCAGTTGCCTGTGTTTTTTGTGTTTCACTTGTTCGCAGTCAAAATCTTAAATCCCTTACTAATTATGCTGCCGGGGCGCTTTCGCGTTGCGCGAAAGTTCAAGCGCAGGCACACTGGTATTCGATCGCACTTGCGAGAAGGGTTGAATGCTGTTGTAGTGATTTTTTTTGCCTTTAATCTGTCGCTGTTGGTGCAACTTGCGATTTTTTATTGGCCAGCGCGATCGATCGATCCGGCTCAGTTACTAACAGGAATATCTACTCTGACAAATGTTGCGGTAGCCGGTGAATTAGATTTCTGGCTGATTAAATTGGCGGGGGTTTTATCGAGTCTAACGCTGGTAGCCGCCCCCCTATATCAATACGATTTTCGGGTGCGCCGGATGCGGGCGGCTCGAAAATGGGTTGAATTTGCGGAAATGGAAATGACCTTGCTGGAAGCTGAGAAATTGAGCCGTCGAAAAAGAGGTTTGCTGAGGCGATCGGAGATTCAAATCCTCGGATTTATACTTTTAATCGGCGCTGTGATTGGCGGCGGTGTTTTTTTGGTTGACAGTTTGCGGGGAAATCAGCAGTTATCGCAGTCGGCAAGCGGGGTGGGAAAATTTCCGCCGCTGGCTATAAAAACCGGAGATCCTTACATTCGAGCCCTGATGCGAACTATTTCTGCTAGCGAGTCGAATGTTGCTCGACCTTATCACGTTGTTTACGGTGGCAAATATATATTAGATTTGAGCCGCCATCCTGACTGGTGCGTGAAGATTGTTAATGGCCCGAATCGAGGCAAGTGTACTACCGCTGCGGGCAGGTATCAATTTCTGACTTCGACTTGGAAGGAGAAGGCGAAGCGCTATCAGGCCCGTCGTGCTAATTTTTTATTTTGGGAAGATTACAGTTTTGAACCAGAAGATCAGGATGCTGTGGTTTATGCTTGGTTGAGCGATCGCAAGTTTTGGAAAGCTGATATTCCTGAGATGTTGCGGCAGGAAAGATTAACTGAGGTATTGCGGATGCTTTCGGGAACTTGGACGAGTTTGGGATATGGAATTGAGAACAATTCTATGAGTTCTCGTTTGCCGAAAGTCTACCGGGAAATGCTGCGGGAAGAATTGGAAAATGCTGGTGCTTAGCGAGTTAAATGTTGACTGTTGACATTTGACTGTTGACGGTTGACTGTTAACTATTAACGAATGTTGTTGGTTATTAACAAGCCAAAGCGATTAAGAAGTAACCACTAATAAGTAACGAATAACTAATCTTTCAAGTTTGGTAAAAATGCTGTCAAACATTTGTACAATTCTAATCCAGGTCCAGCTTGCAGGGGATAAAGCCTGTCGAAATTAATGGGGTTTCCCGGTGCTAATTTCCACTCGGTTTGCTGTGCTGTTTTTGGGGAAATTTCGATCGCTACCGTGATGTTAATAATGTTGTTGTGCTGGGGGATGCCACGGAAGCAGTAACTTTTGCCCGTGCGTTTGTCTGAATCGCTGCCGGTGATGTATCTGTCTTGTTTGCGAAATTGAATTTCTCTGAAAGGTCGATCGATCGCAAAGGAGTCTCGGTAGCGGTAGTCTCCGTCGCGCAAGATTTCGACAGTCGGCTTGATTTGACTTATCACTGTTGCTGGACTAAGAGTTAGCATCATTGAGCCGCGTTCCTCCTGTGAAATAGGTGATTTTGGTTGCTGGTGTCTGAGTCTCTGTGGGCGATCGGCTGAAATAAACCCGCGCCGTGTAACAAATTAATAAAAGCCCTTAAGCAGTTTAAGTTGATCCCTAGCTATCGTGAATAATTATTTCATGGTTTCATCTCTGTTACCTATCTGAGTAATAATAGAAACATACAGCAAGCCGTGAGAAATTTTACGGGCGCATATTTAGGGATTAATTGACGATACTGCGAGGATACTGCTATGTTGTGCGTGACGCGAGAAACAAAAAATTTAGGGCGGCTTGAAACCGAAAATTCCCAACGGCGAGGCTCTTTCACCTCTGCGTCTAAAAGTACCCGTATTCTGCGATCGCGAGTTTACAAAGATGAGGCTCTGGTGTCGGCCACGCTAGCGGGACTGCCAGCTCTTTTGGCATCCCTCGAAAGCTTTCGCGACGAGTAGAAACTGGCATTTTCTCTTGCTATATTTGGCGCGTGGATGTTTGTGATAGCGGCTGCAAACCGAGCAAGGGCTGTTTTGATTGCACCTAAAATTCTCCTCGATTTGAGTAGAGTTTTGCTGTGCTGAAGTATTCCGGGACGCAGAAACCTGGTTGTTTATACAAAAACATTTTTACAGCCCTTTGTTATGGCATGAAAAATGGTATAAAAACCCGGTTTCTTGGTAAGTGTCCGTAAGTCTTGTGTTAACAAAATTTATTTGTCAGTGTCATCGGGTGCGATCGATGCCTCTACCTCTTGGGAGGAACGGCTTAACATAGAGTCGTGCAGGTGTTCGCTGTGCTGCCTTTCTTGAGCCATTAATTCTCTGGCTTTTTCTTCAGCAATTCCCTCCCCAGGTGTTTCTAGCTCGTGGGAGGAACGGTTGAGCATAGAGTCTTGCAAATGTTCGCTATGCTGTCTTTCTCGTGCAATTAGTTGTCTAGCTTTTTCTTCGGTGTTCATGAGTAGTTTCTCCAATTGTTTTTGAGAACTGATTCTTATATTAAGATGCCACAATTCGATGGTAAATGTAGCAATTTTAACATAAAATTTTACAAATAATTGTAGAAAAAAATGTAGAAAAAAATTGATTCGGCTGGCGGTGGGTATCGGGATCGGTGGTTGCCGAGCTAATTATTGCCAGACACCGGAAAAGATATTCTTGACTGCGATCGCAATTCGATTTAAGTCTTCCTTCAGCAGCGGTGGCCAAGAAACTCCTCTGCGGAGTCCAGCTTCAAATTGCTGCAAACCTTCTACTGACAGTAAATGCAGTGCCGAGATCAATTGTCGATCGAGCATTGGAGATTCTTGCAGCCCTTCAAACAATATTTTTAAAGCTAATAAAATCGATGTCACCTGTCCGGGTACGGGCGGTTGACCTTGTTTGAGACGCATCAGGAAGGCGTCGGGATTTTTCTTGGTTTCCAGGGCGGTTCCTTGGTCGATCAGAAAACTGCGGGCTGTTTTGTAATCCATTTGACGTGCGATCGCTCTCCTGCAATTAATTAGCAGGCATTATATCACTTTTTGGCTCGCTCAATTTGGTAATATATTTCCATACAGCCTACACTACAGCTACTCGTGAGGTGCGCCCATAAGCACGCTACAGCTACTGATTAGAGGCGTAGCATTCATCCCACAGTCGCCTTGAGCGAAGTGAAACGGACAGCGAAAAATAAAACAATGGCAAAACACCCAGGAAATAGCAGAAAATCCAAGATTTATCGCTACTTGTGGCTGCTTTTTTTGTGTCTGAGCTTTCTGTTAGTTCCGCTCATCCAAAAAATAGCTGCCGATACGCCATTCCCCCCACCCGCTCCTATTGAAAATAGTGCTACTTTTGGAGCGAGGATTCAAAGGACGATGGGGCTACTTGCTGCTAGCACTCCAACAGACCGCCGCCAAGTGCGTATCCTATTCTACGGTCAATCCATCACTCAGCAAGATTGGTGGCAAGATGTAGTGAAGGATTTGAGACAGCGATTCCCCAATGCAGATTTAATTGTGGAAAATCGGGCGCTCGGAGGATTTGCAGCACCGATTTTAATCCGTCCCAGCGAACACGATTTGTATCCTTTTTATCCAGACTTGCTAATTTTTCACGTCTACGGAGGTGGTGAAGATTACGAAGCCATAATTGCCAGTGTCCGCAGCCGCACTGCTAGCGAAATACTCTTGCATTCTGACCACATCGACTGGATGCCGACAGGCAACAGCGACGATCCAAATTCAGTCAAAAGATACGAATGGCACAACACTCATTCTACTAAATGGCTGCCGGAGTTGGCCGATAAGTACGGCTGTGAAATCGCAGAAATTCGCGAACCTTGGCGCAGGTATTTGAAAGACAATCGCTTGCAGCCACAACAGCTATTGAGCGACAGCATTCACCTTAACGATTGGGGAAACTTTCTCCTAGCTGCTCTGATAAAACCGCATCTGCGATACAAGCCAAATTCTTCTCAACCGCCGCAGGATTTAGTGAAAACCTATATGGTTGGCAGCGATGTTAAGTGGCAAAATGGCAAGTTGGTTTTAGAATTTGAAGGAAATAGAATAGATGCGATCGCCGATAAAACCTTCAACGGCCAGGCAATTTCTGCTAAAATTGCGATCGACGGCAAAAAACCCTCAGAATTTCCTGAACTTTACAGCATCACCAGACCTAGCGTTACTCTTGGCGTCGGTTGGCCGGCAATCATCCAAGTATCCAGCCAAAAACCGCTAATCGTCGAAGATTGGAAAGCCATAATTACTGAGATTAACAGCGACGCTAGCAAGTTTAAATTTGACGTTGTAGGTTCTAAAACAGGTTACGACGGCAGCGGTACAAACGACGAAATGTTTGTCTCAAACTCTGGCCGCGTCGTGATTGAACCGAGAAACTGGTGGCTGAAAAATTCTTATGAAGACTCTAAAAAACCGACGCCTAAAGGCTTTGAAATTTCCTGGCAGGTGCGACCAATGTTTGTTGATTCATACGTTCCTCCACAAATTACGGATTCAAGCCGCGAGTATTCTACAACATTGGCTCAGAATTTGAGCAACTCCAAACACATCCTCGAAATCGTCCCCGAAACAGATGGGAAAGTGCCTATTCAGGCAATTCGAGTGTATCGCCCTCCTTTCTCCAACCTACCATCTAAAGTTGAGAGTTTTAAACCGCAGATATCAGCGGATGAAGACGGATGAATGCTGATGCAATTTGAGCAGCGTTTATTTGCGTTCATCAGCGGTTTAAAAAATATTCCTGTTATTTTATAGCCATCCTGGTGGCACTCGGGTTGATGAGTGTTCAAACCCTTAATATTTAAGCATCTTGACTCCTGACTACGGCCATAATCGCCAAGATTATCAACTTCTCATAATCCCCAACTCTTGAAACATCAACAGCGATAAAAAGAAATCGGCCACAAAAATAAACACCCACGAAGTCACAACCGCGGCCGTTGCAGCTTGGCCTACTCCTTTCCCTCCGCCCACTGTCGTCAATCCCCAACCGCAACCGACAAGGGCAATTATTAACCCAAAAATAAAACTTTTAATCACCACAGTTACTAAATCCCCAGGCCCCAAAAAAGTCCGCACCGATTCCAAAAATACCGACGGTTCCAAATTATAAAAATGAACCGCTACAAATAGCCCGCCCAAAATCCCCACCGCTACCGCAAAAATTGTTAAAATCGGCAGCATGATGCAGCAAGCTATCACCCTCGGCACTACTAAATAATCAACCGGATTTGTTCTTAACATATACAGGGCGTCTATTTGTTCCGTCACCTGCATTTCTCCTATCTCCGCCGCAAAGGCCGAACCTACTTGTCCCGCCACCACGCCCGCCGTTAAAAGTGGTGCTAGTTCGCCACAAAATGCCACAGCAAACGCACCTCCCATAGCCCCAACCGCCCCAAAGCGCACCAATTCTCTGGCTGATTGAAATGTAAAAATCATGCCGCCAAAAAAGGCTATTAGCAGCACGGATCGCAAAGAATCCAGGCCTACTGTTACTAAATGTTCCATGATTTTGCGGCGGTCAATTTTGCCTTGGAGTATGCGTAGCAGCACTTGGCCACCCAGGAACAACGTCACAAAAAACCGCTGAAACCACCTGTTATTGAAGGTTTCATCTAAATGTCGATCGTACTTTTCTTGGTATTTTTTAACCAATGACGGAGGGCTCGCGATTAATTGCAAACAGGGCGAAGCACTGCCACATAGAGATTTTCGGCAATCCTACAGCAATTATTGCACGATTTGTCAACATATATTTTCAGTCGGCTTGCCCTGCGGTTGGTGCCCTATACCATTTTAGACTTTAGACTGGCAGTGATTGATTCTGTGGTCATTATCACTCATTTCCCAATCTAAAATCTAAAATCTCAAACCCTAGGACTACTCCGCAAGTAATAAGTCAATAAAATTATCCAACTGTTCATTATTCTTTTCGGCTTGCTCCTTGCCAATTCTCAGCAGGTCTGATATTTTATCTTCCGAGGCATCATCAATCGGCAGCGGTTGTTCGTGGCTCAAATCGGGAGTAATTCTCAAATATTGATTCGGTCTTTCAACCGCATCATAAATTTGAATTAGTTGATAATTTACAGTTTCCGCTACTCCCGTCATCATGATATTAATCAAAGGCTCAACCCACTCAACTTGACCCCAATTTTTTACTTTTTCGTAGGCGAATTTTTTCTGAGCTTCTCCTGTTCCCAAGGATAAAATTACCATATCTTTTGCGGTCGGGCCTTTGTCGGAGCGATCGTCAGGAATTGTGAATTTATTTCTAACTTCTGCATAGGCACAAAGTGCCGGATTGTTTGCGAAGACTCCCCCGTCAATTAAAGCGTAGCATTCGTTGCTAAAAGAGTAGAGTTTAGAAACCTCAAAATAAGAGGGAGCTGCCGATGTTGCTCTGGCGATATCTCTAATAAAATAGTCTTCTGCTGGACATTTTTGAGCATCTATTTGATCGAAGAAGTGAGCTTTTCTCCTTTCGATGTCGTAACTGGAAATTAAACAAGGTTTTAGCAGTTCGCTGAGTTTGCAATCTCTAAAATTTTCCCAAAATAATTTTTCTAAGGGATCGCTGGGATATTTCTCATCTCTCAAACCATCTAGAGATCTGACTTTTTGCCACAATGAAGTCTGAAAAACGTCGCGGCCGCTCTTAATCGAAAAATTAACAGCGTCTTGGGCCGCCCACCGAGGCCTGCTAGGATTTTCGGCATCGGGACACAAATAGATGCAAGTTAAAATTCCTCCCGCACTCGTGCCCGCGATTAAATCAAAATAGTCAGCTATTCTCGCATCTGGGTTGCCACTTTTTTGTTGCAGCTTTGACTCAACGCTAACTAAAACTTGCGCGGGAATAATTCCTCTAATTCCGCCTCCATCTATGGATAAAATTCTGGTATATTTAGCCATAACTGTTGCCTCTTCTGAATGTTTGCTCGTTTCCTACAGTCCGGGATACAAAAAGTGTTTGAGAGGCTAATCATAGCGGTAATAGCCGTAAGCTGCTTAGGGCACACCTACATAATTCCGAATTCATGCACCGCTCAATCTCAAATCCCAAATCTTCAATCTAAATTTAATTGGCGGGCTGCGATCTTATAGCGAAAAATGTATTCTACAATTTCTACGTAATTGTAAGCTGCCGCTGGCGAGTCTGCCCAGACTGTGATGCCGTGATCGCGAATTAACAAAGCGGGTACAGAGGGCGCACAAATGGCAAAGAATTCGCAAATTTCCTTGGCTATCTTAGGGACTTCTAAATAATTTGTAAAGAGGGGTATCGACACTTGCGGGTTTTCCTCCCACACCCCCAAACCTTTCAGCATTTCGATCGCGGGTAAAGGCACTGCATCTCCTGCGGTTAGCCGAGAAACTAAATTTGCCTCGATGGAGTGCACGTGATAGCAAGCTTTAGCGTCTGGAAAACAATTGTAAACGGCTAAATGAATGCTGGTTTCGGCCGAAGGGCGGCTGTCGGCAACAGGTTGCTCGACAATTGCCCCCTCTGAGTTCATTCTGATAAAATCTTGTTCAGTTAACTGCCCTTTGGCGCGGCCGCTAGCAGTAATCCAAAAACTGCCATCTGGTAAGCGGGCTGAAAGATTGCCAGCAGTCCCAACCATCCAACCGCGATCGTAAAAATGTTTGGCTGCTGCAATTAAATCCGATCTCAAATCGCCACTCATTCTTTACAAATCCTCAGTTTTTAATCTACTTTTTACTTTAATAGGAGTTGCGCTGGCCTATCTAAACGTATGGTAATCCGTGCAAAGCTTATATCAAATTCGGTCGCATCGGACTTATCTGCACGGGGGCGGGTTTATTATATTGTTTATTATGGGCAATTATTGTTGGTGAACCCGCCCCTACAAAATTTAACATCATACAATACCGATGCAAACGGAATTTATATTACCTGAGAAAGGCGATAGTTTCAATTCCATTTTTGGGACAAATTTTCCAACACATCAAAAAAATTATCCCATTTAGTATAAGGCTTTTGTTGTTCGTCTAGATACTCGGCAAGCCGATCGCGCGCAAACACCGACGAAGCCTGCAAAGCCATATTAAAATCCGTCAGAGAATCTCCGATCGCCACCTGTTCTTCGGCCGGGTGCTGCGCCATCACCCGCACCTTAGCCACCAATTCCTCATCTCCTTCCAACTCAGAACTGACTTGCAACCGAGGGCCGCTAGCGTCCACATCCACAGCGTAAATAACGCTCGCCCGGTGTACCAAATCGCCCATTACCGTCTCTACCATGACCCGAAGACCGCCGGACACGATCGCAAAATCTACCTTTTTCTCGTCCAAAAAATCCAGCAATTCCAACAATCCCGGCCGCATCAGCCTTCCCCTAGAAAATTCTACAATTTCCCCGTAACATTGCGAGGGAATAGACTCTAATAACTGCCGCACTCCCGATCGCAAACTCAGCCTTCTAGCGTATATTTCAGGCATTAGTTGAGACGACAATTCCGGTGCGAAATGCTTGAGCATTGCCACAAAAGTTTCTTCAACAGTTATCGTGCCGTCAAAGTCGCAGAATACCACCCGTTGCTGATTGTTCGGGATTGAAGATTTTTGCTTGTCATCGGTCATTGTCAGTCGCACCTTTCGAGAACGGGAAAAGTTTACACAATTCATCGTACACTATCGAGCGATCGAGCGGGACTGCCCAAAACTAATAGTGACGCGCTGTTTGTTGGCAATTTCCCGCAGGATTTTATGCAGATTCTTCGAGAGAATCTTCATCTTCCAGGGAATCTTCATCTTCCAGGGAATCTTCCAGCGAATCTTCCAGGGAATCTTCCAGGGAATCTTCTAAGTCCTGCTGTTGGTTTTTTGTCTTTTGGGGGTTAGACTTAGCCGGCAAACAGATTAAATTATCATCCTCAGTATTAATCAAACCTTTCGATCGCAACTTACCCATCAGGCGCGTCACAGTCACCCGCGTTGACCCGATGGCGCTACCAATTTGAGCGTGAGTCAAGGCCCAAGGCAGGCGGTAGCCCCGAACCACATCCGGTTCGCCGTCACCTACGTAAGGTTCGCCGAACTCCTCGATCAACAAAGTGAGAAATCCCAACAGTCGGTCGATCGTCCGGCGCTGTCCCAAAGTGCTCAGCCAGAGAAGTTTCCGCTGGTGCTGGTAGCGAAACGCATCCAAAATTTCCCTACGAAAGTGAGGCCAATTATCCAAGTCGTGCCAGTACATCCACACTACGTGAGTTTGATCGGCATGAGCGTAAGCTTGGAGAGTAAAAGGAGACTGAGCAACCAGTTCAAAGGGCTGGCCAGCGCCGACGAAGCCCAAAAAAGCTTCTTCTGTAGTTTTGTCAACGGATTTTGACTTCGCCGCCGCAGCGCTAACTTGAGCGCTACCTACGAGCCGCACAGAACCTTTCTGAACTAAATACAGCAGTCCGGGCCTTGCGGGAATCCGCTCGTCTTTGCTAAAAGTCCGGCAGCGGTAGTGTTCCTGGGCCCAGTCGATAATTCGCTGCCAAGTGATAAAAGGTCGATCGATAGTCTCTAGAGGTGTGGAAGTTGATTGCATAAGTGAGGCTCTGGGATATATTTAATAGTGAGACAAACAGTTTCTGCCAGCAGTGCGATACAAAGTGAGATAACCAACCCCCGATCGAGCTTGTACGCTTCTTAACTGTGCTGACTTTTCTGTGTTTTACCGAAAAATTAAATGTAGCAAAAAATACATCAAAATGGTAGAGATCAGCAAAAAATTAGTCTGAAATAATTGTATATTTAGCCCCAAAATCGCTACAAAGCCAATTAATTCGATTTAGCCCCGTCCCGGGGAGCCGATCGACTATCCCTAACATCCGCAGTTTAACGTACAAGAAAAGTGCAAGCGGTCACAGTTGATCGTTGCTTTTACGGTAGGATGAGCCGATATGGATACAGCAAATATCTCACAGTGCCCGGAAGTTACAGTGAAGTGTTTCTTGCTTTCAATGTTCCAAAGCGCGATCGCCCAGCAGGGAACACTGGCCCAAATTCCGTTAAATCCCATAGGTGGCAGCCTTTTCAAGAACAGGCAAGATGCCTGTGAAGCGAAGAGTGAATTTGATTGTGGGGTGGGCATCCTGCCCGCCCATAACAAGCTTATTGAGAAGGGTGCAATAATTCCGTTAAATCGAAGTAAAGATACCGCGCGGGTGCTGTACGTGTCTGCGATCGCCCTGAAATTGGCTAAAACTTGGCAGCAGACACCGCAGACAATCGCCGCCGAGTTGGCCGAAACACTCGAACCGCTGTGCTACCCACATTTCGCCGTTAAAGTAGCGCCGGGGGGAATGATCGAGATGGAGTTGACTGATGCAGGTTTAGCAGTCTGGTTGCAGCGTTTAGCTCAAACGAACCTTCCAGTTTCAGGATCTAAAATATTAGATTCTGTTGTGTGTGCCGATCGACTGTTTCCCATTCAGTACAGCCACGCGCGCTGCTGTTCGCTGCTGCGAATGGCTCACCGCGATCGGATAATTGCGATCGCCCAGCCAGATGTCGCTACAGCGCCGCAAATTTGGTCGCTGGCGAGTCCAAATCCTATCCCTTGGATTGACGAGGGCGATCGACTGCGGTTAGTGCATCCAGCAGAACGCCGTTTAATATCGCAACTGTTAACAGTGCTAGACAATTTATATCCTACTTTTGAGGTGAAAAACCGCGAAAAACCTGTTAATTATTTCAAATTAGCCAATAGTTTGAGCGAAGCCTTTCAGATTTTTTACAGCCAGTGCCGAATTTGGGGAGAAGTTAAAATAGAACAGCCAAAACTCGCCCAAGCGCGATTAGGTTTAATATTTGCAACTCAATCTTTGCTGCGATTTATCCTAGAAAATTTGTTTAACGCTCTTGCTCCTTTAGAACTTTGATTTGGTTCTCATTTTTAGCAACCTTTATTCATAATAAAAGGTGGGTTTCCGAAACTAACCTTGACTTCTTTCATCTGAAAAGCTCTCTATTTTATAGGATTCATCCTGAAGAGTCCAGTAACCTAATGTCGCAAAAAATATAAAAAATTAGCTCTTTATATAATTATAATTAATAATATTTCGGGAATTTGGGCATTCTTATTTTTTCTAATTTATTTAAGTAATCTTTCTTTTGGCTTTTGAGAGAAATGATTTTTAGCTTGCATCTATGGCTGTGCTCCTTAAAATACTTAACCTTATATTATACAATTAAGCTGCGTAGCAGCTCATCTATTGGCTATCCAGTATGCTCGAAACACAAGAAGAAGATTACAGCTTAGTAGGAACGAATCCTCTCCCTCTTCAGGAAATCCAAGAGGATATAGCCTTACCAGAGACGGTACTTCTGACCAATCCGCCTCTAAAATTTTCCAAACCGGAAACTCGGTTAAGCCTCAGATCGCTAACTTTGGAGAGTGTCTTCGCTACGCTTTTTTACAGCATCATCGGCGGCGCGTTGCTCAGTAATTTCTTGCTGGATTTAGGGGCTGGCCCAATCGAAATTGGTATGCTCGCCTCCATTCCTCAACTGGTAAATCTGCTCCAACCGTTCGGAGCTTATATAGGAGACCGACTGCAGAGCCGCCACTGGTATTCCATCTGGATTTTCGGACTGTCGCGACTGCTGTGGCTGATTATCGTGCCAGCCATTTGGTTGGGAGGGTCATTTCAGCTCGCTGGACATCAGCTAGTGCAGTTGACATTGGCAATCATCTGGGTAACTCAAGTCTTAGAATCTTTAGGTCGTGCTTCCTTCTTGAGCTGGTTGGCGGTTTTAGTACCTCAGCGGTTGCGCGGGCGGTATTTTGGCTTTCGCAATAGTGCTGTCAGCTTGACGAATCTCATTGGTGTGCCGTTGCTGGCTCTAGTGGTATCGAACTGGCCCGGTGGAAGGCTCCAAGGTTACGGTGCCATCTTGGTTTTAGGAATTGTGCTTGGCATCATCAGTCTAGGTTGTCAGTTCTTTATGACCGATGTGAACCCAAAGCTTGTACACGTCACGCATTCAGATAGAGGCGAAAAATCATCCATTGGGACAATTTTTAGCTTTCTCAAGGAACCCAATTTTTTAAAGTTTTTGCTTTACTCTGCTCTATGGAGCTTTGCCGTTAACGTCAGCGCTCCCTTCTTTAACCTCTATCTGCTGGATAACCTAAGTATAGATGTCAGTGTGGTAACGCTCTACAACAGCTTAGGAGCAGGTGCTAACTTACTGCTGCTGGTTTTTTGGGGCAAACTGGCTGACCGGGTTGGGAACCGCCCGATCATGATAATAGTGGGAATCTTGGTGGCTCTGACCCCTCTGCTCTGGCTAGAAGCTGGAACGGCTCCAATTTTTATATGGGTGTGGTTCCCGCTGTTGCACATCATCGGCGGTGCCACGTGGGCAGCGATCGACCTGTGCAGTGGTAATCTGATGATGTCGGTGGCACCACTACGCAATCAGTCGATATACTTTGCGATCGCGGCGGCGGTTCCTGGTGTCACTGGGGCAATGGGAATCACCCTTGGTGGCTTTATCGCCACTTTGACTAATCTCGGTGGCTTGCCAGGGGTGTTTGCCCTCTCAGCCGTCTTACGAGTGGCGGCTCTCCTGCCCTTGGTTTTTGTTGGCGAGCAGCGTTCTGTGTCTTTGGGTAAGTTTTGGCTGCTCTTGTTGCCAGCTTGGTGGAGAAGAGTGCCAATTGAACCTGGAGACATCAGGTTTCAACCATTAATAGTGGAACAGTTGGACTCTGGGCCTGAAAGCTCAGGCGATCGCTCTTCAACTCTTGATTGATTGTAGTCTGACAATAATTCAGAAAAGAGTTGATTAACCATTTTTAAAGTGTTAAAATCCTCATCATATCATCTAAGATGTGACGGCTGTTAGGTCGCTTTTTTTCAGAAATATAAAGTCTGGCAATTTGGGATCAGTTTTGTATGGCATCTAATTATTTTTGGGTGCCTTCAATATTTTTTACGATAGCGATCGTTCGTCGCAGCTCGCTCGCCAATTCTCACCCTCGTCAATCGCTCCTAGAACGACGATGTTCAATTTAATCACTTGACGAGCGGCTGTTAAGGGTTCTTCAAATTCTGGTATTGTAAAATAGCGAGAGTTTTATTCAGTTTTTTGAGGAGAAATCTCATGGTCACACTACCACGTATAGCCTCACCCAGGCGTCAAATTCATCGATGAATATCCCAATATAATGCCTGCATCTAGTTTAAGGCGTTGCAGGCGAGATTTGCTTTTTTCCAGGTTTTGCGATCGGCAGCGTTACTGTAAATGTACTGCCGACGCCTTCTTCACTTATCAAAGTAATTTCGCCACCGTGCAAGTCCACGCATTTTTTAACAATGCTCAGCCCCAGTCCAGTACCGGGAATTCGACCGACATTTTTAGCCCGGTAAAATGAATTAAACAACCGTTCTTGGTCGGCGACAGGTATGCCAATTCCTGCATCCAGTACAGAAAAAATCGCCTCGGTTTCAGTAAGTTTTAATTCAAAGATTACTTCGGTATTAGGGGGAGAATACTTAATAGCATTAGACAGCAAATTCCCCAGAATGCGCCGGAGCAAGCTTACCTCCAAACACGCCATCGCGGATGGATTGTGATTTACAAAAATTAGCGTCACCCGGTCATTTTCAGGTTTCAACTTCAGGCTGTTCTGAAATTCCCCTACCAACTCATTACAAAACTTTGTTAAGTCTATCGGTAGCAAGGAAAACCCGGTTTTTCCAGACTCAACACGCCCCAGCAGCAGCACATCATCTAATAACAAATCTATACCTTTGGCGGCTGCTTGAGTTTTGTCTAGAAGTTCTTGGGTTTTCTCCTCTGTTAATGTCAACTTGTACTTGCTAAGAAGTTGTGTAGTGCCGATGATGAAATTCAAAGGATTGCGAACGTCATGGGCAATCATGTACAGCAAAGATGTTTTCATCTCATTGAGTTCTTGGGCTGTTTGCAGAGTGCGATCGAGTTGGTCGTGAGACAATTTGAGAGTTAAAGACAACTGGCGCGATCGCAGCAAAATCTCCACCCGCGCTTGCAATTCTATCTTCTCGATCGGAGCGATAATCAAATCGTCAATACTTTGCCAAATAAATTGCGTTGCCATCCCTACATCCGAGCGGGATGTAATCAAAAGAAAAGGCAAGCATACCGGGTGTTCTGCCTGTTTTTGGGCTGCCACCCATTGCCAATGGCGTTTCAGGGCAAGACCATCTATTATACCCAGGTCAAAAGATTGATTAAATGGTAAAAAATCCTCACTATCTGTTGAGTTGGGCAGCAATACCTCATAATAAACTGCTAGCCATTCTAATAACAAGCGGCGATTTTCTTTCTGTTCGACAAGCAATAAAATTTGACTCACGCAGGTTCTCCTAGCAAGCTGTGCACAATTCCCAGCAAATCTCTAACGATCAAAGGTTTTACCAACATATTCCGAGCACCGTGGCAGAGGCTTTCGTGCTGAATGGCAGCGCTTTGTTTGGGCGAGAGTATCAGAAAAGGGATTTGGTGATTTCGCAGTTGTTCGCAGCACTCCCAAATCCGGCGATCGAAACCAGAAATATCTACTAAAGCCATCCCGATCCTAGCAGGCTGACTGATAGCTTGTGCAACATCTTCAAAGTTATAAGCCGCGATCATCTGGTATCCTTCTTTGTTGAGAAACTGTGCTAATAGTTCCAAGTTGCGCTGATTGCGGTCTACGGCTAAAATTATTGAAGTGCCAGTCATTTATCAGCTTCCTGTGAATACGGGTTATAACCATTTTAGAGTTTAGAGTTTAGATTTTAGAAGGGGGAGTGACTGATTATATATGGGTTGGGAGGTTGTCTAAAGTCTGATTCTTTTTTTATCTGGTATTAGCTTACTTTTCGGCGATGGATTACATGGGTTTTCAGTGGAGTGAAGTACAGATGATCAGACACAGGACACGGCCCCGCGCCCTGTGCCCATACTGTATTTCCTAGAAGTGAAAACTGCTATAAAAGTCGAAAAATACACAAATTTACCAATATATTTAAGTTTTCCAGGACTTAGGCTAGTGGTGAGGTGCGCGGTGCGCGCAGTACAGCTAGTGGTGAGGTGCGCGGTGCGCCCCTACTGATTAGTAGATTCACGACTGCAAAATTAGCTGCAATTGCCCCAAAACAGCAGGACAAATCCCGATTCAATCTTCATCTGCTCCCCCCTCAATCCACACCGGCGCCGAACTCAAAATGCCGCGTAGCCCCCCTATCGGTTTGCTGACTTTGATGCCGTAGCGAGTAATCTCAAGTTCTCGCAGAGTTCTCTCGAAATTGCTGACTCGTTTTTTAATTACTCCGATCCCCTTGCGGATTTCTGTCCTATTATGCAGTTGGCGTTCCATATAGCGTATAAACAGAAGATTATCCGCCAAATAGCTAATCCCGATCTCGGTCAGGCGAAAATCTCCGCTAATGGCTTCTACCTCATTAATCAAGATAACCGTAACTCCCATATTTTTCAGATACTTGCACAAAGCGTGCAAATTATTTACCAAATCTTGCCCCTGCATCGAAAGCTGATAGCCAGAAATACTGTCAAGCATCACAATCCGCGTCTTTTCCTGCTCCACCTCCTGGCGAACCATACAGGCAAACTGATCCGGTGAGTACAGCAAAGGTTCCACGGGTATCACCGAAAGACTTCCTTGCCCCATCATCGCCCCAACCGG
Source organism: Microcoleus sp. K5-D4 (assembly GCF_036704575.1). NCBI lineage: Bacteria > Bacillati > Cyanobacteriota > Cyanophyceae > Oscillatoriales > Microcoleaceae > Microcoleus > Microcoleus sp. K5-D4. The sequence continues at coordinate 84,411 of NZ_JAUBSD010000005.1, read as the reverse complement.
GATGTTAACTGATTCGCAGCGCTGCAGCAGAGTAGAAGTTGACTCCTCAAAAATGTAAACTACCGATCGCTCCCCCCTTCCTGCTGCTTCCTTCATAAACTGAATGCCCACCGTCGTTTTACCCACGCCGCTAGGCCCGCTAATCACCGTCACAGTCCCCCGTTCCAGTCCCCCGTGCAGTAGTTCGTCAATTTCTGGAACCCCAGAAGAAATTGCTTCAGCAACAAAATCCTGTTGATAGTTGTCCGGCAGCAATCGCGGATATACCTCCATACCAGCCTGAGTCAGGCGCAGCGAATGGCGGCCGCTGCGGAAGTTGGACCCTCGCAGCTTGGTGACAGAGAGGGCGCGTCCTTCTTTCAATAGTTCTAAATAAATTACTCCGTCGCTGATGAACTGCAAATCGTCGTCGGGAGCACTTGATGTGCCCTCGGAGGTAAACACCACCGTCGCCCCCCCTTCCACCAAAAACCGCAGAAAAGACAAAACTTGCTTGCGAAACTGAAACTCATCCGCAGCTAAGTAGCGAAATTGAGTGATTGCGTCCAAAAACACCCGTTGTGGCTTGACAGCTTGGACTCGCTCAATAATCTTTTGTGTAGTCGGTTCTCGCTCAACCTCGGAGGGGGAGAAAATGTCATAAGTCTGAACTTCTGTAAAGAATTCTGACGATGGGCTCAAATCCAGGAACGCCATCGCTTCCATATCAAAACCGAGACTTGCCGCATTGGCCCGCAATTGCGCTTCGGGTTCTCCTAAAGTAATAAACAGGGGCGTTTCTCCCACAGCCACACCTGCTGCCAAAAAGTGAAAGCCCAGTGTCGTCTTGCCAGTACCCGGGCCGCCGCGCACCAGATAAGAGCGTTGAGAAATTAGGCCGCCGCCAATCACTTCGTTGAGACCGGTAATTCCCAGAGAAATTCGGTTTTGAGACATTTGTTTGTTCATGTTTTGAATATCGGGCCCGTATTAATATTTAATGGTTTTAGGCACTGTTTTGATAATTTTTTTTACCGGGCGTCTGATAACCTTCATGAAATCTTTTTCTACCGAAAATTACGTAAGCACACAAGAATTAGAAAGTATTGTCGGGACTGCTGGCATCTGTCGCTGGCAAGATACAGAGCAATTTTGGCAAGAACGGGTAGAAAAAGCAGTTGCCCCAGACACGAAAATAGATTGTACCGTTTACCCGAATACTCAGGAAGAACTGGCGGCTGTCATTGCTTGGGCACAGCAAAATCGCTGTGCAGTCTTGCCTTGTGGTAGCTGCAGCAAACTTGATTGGGGCGGTTTAGTAAAATTAGACTCCGATCCCCCCCAGCCCCCCTTAACAAGGGGGGAGGAAGATGTTGTCAAAGTGGGTCTTTTGAAGGGGAATTTAAGGGTATCTCCTGATGCAGCGGGGCTTGTGGCTGTCAGCACTTCGCGCCTCAATCGACTTGTACAGCACGCTGTGGGCGATTTAACCGTGACTGCCGAAGCGGGGATGAAGTTTGCGGATTTGCAGGAAATTTTAGCAGCAGCAGGTCAATTTTTGCCGATCGACCCAGCATATCCGCAAGAGGCAACTTTGGGCGGCATTGTCGGTACTGCTGATGCGGGTTCGTTGCGGCATCGCTATCGCGGGGTTCGCGATTTGCTGTTGGGAATTACCTTTGTGCGATCGGACGGTAAAATTGCGGTAGCCGGAGGTCGAGTTGTTAAAAATGTCGCCGGCTACGACTTGATGAAACTGTTTACTGGTGCTTACGGCACTTTGGGCGTCATTTCTCAAGTAACTTTCCGAGTTTATCCGCTGCCGGAATCATCGGGAACCGTAGTGCTGACAGGGGAAATTAATGCTTTGTCCCAAACGGCTCAAATCTTATTATCCTCTGCTTTGACACCAAGTGCCGTTGATCTGCTGTCGCCTGAATTAGTGGCAAAATTAGGCTTAGGAAAGGGCACGGGATTAATCGTCAGATTTCAAAGTATCGCAGAAAGTGTTAAACAACAATCAGCCCGCTTGCTGGAAGTTGGCGAAAAGTTGGGTTTGCAAGGCAGTAGCTGCTGCGAAAATGATGAGCATCAGTTATGGCAAAGATTGCCAGAAACAATGTGGGATTCTGGCACAAAGTCGGCAATTATTTGCAAAATAGGAATCAGACCGTCGGAAGCTGTAACGGCCATTAACGAATTGCCGGTACAGGACGCTTGGATTCATGCAGGCAGTGGTTTGGGGGTTTTGCGGTTTGAGAATGCGACGGCCCAAACGCTGTTGCAGGTACGCAGAGGGTGCGAAGCGAAAGGCGGTTTTCTGACTGTTTTAGCAGCGCCGACCGACATCAAGCAACAGTTAGATGTTTGGGGCTATACTGGAAGTGCGATCGCTTTAATGCAGCGGATTAAACAGCAGTTTGACCCGGAAAATCTTTTGAGTCCCCATCGTTTTATAAGCGGTATTTAGTTTAAAGTTTGTAGTCAGGACTTGATTCGTTCATAAATTATGTAAAAAGTGGTTTTACACGCTAATTATAGCGGCAAATTTCCCGTTGCAAACATACATATAAAGCTTCTGCATAAATTCCATTAAGCTGATTAAACTCCTTGCTACGAAGAAAAACAATTAGGTAATATATATATGCAAACTTCAGAAAAATCTCCAGTTCCCAGCGACGATTTAAGACCTGCCAAAGAAAGCAATTTTCTAGCACAAAATCCCCACTTAGAAACCCTAGAAATCCCAGGTTTCGACGCCAATAATCCGCCAGATCCGAAATTAATCGATACTTGCGTACACTGCGGCTTTTGTTTGTCAACTTGTCCGAGTTATCGCGTACTTGGCAAAGAAATGGATTCCCCCAGAGGCCGCATTTATTTAATGGATGCAATTAATGAAGGCGACGCACCTTTAAACGAAGCAACCTCACAGCATTTCGATACTTGTTTGGGCTGTTTGGCCTGCGTAACAGCTTGTCCGTCTGGAGTTCAATACGACAAATTAATTTCCGCCACTCGCCACCAAGTTACTAGAAATCAGGAACGCACTTTTTCCGACAATGTAATTCGCACTCTGATTTTTAATCTCTTCCCTTATCCTCACAGATTGCGACCTTTGCTTGTACCCCTGTTTATTTATCAAAAATTAGGACTGCCAAAACTTGTCCGCAAAACAGGTTTGCTGAAAAAAGTATTTCCTCGCTTGGCGGCGATGGAATCAATTTTGCCGAAAGTTACTGTCGATTCTTTCCGGGATAATTTACCAGAGGTAATTCCGGCACAAGGAGAGAAACGCTATCGAGTCGGTGTGATTTTAGGCTGCGTGCAGCGGCTGTTATTTTCGCCAGTTAATGAGGCTACGGTGCGAGTTTTGACGGCTAACGGTTGCGAGGTTGTGGTTCCTAAAAGTCAGGGATGCTGTGCTGCTTTGCCGGAACACCAAGGCCAAGCGGAACAGGCTAAAGCTTTGGCGAGACAAATGATTGATAGCTTTGAAAATACGGGTGTTGATTTTGTAATTATCAACGCTGCTGGGTGCGGTCACACTTTGAAAGAATACGGTCACATTTTAGCAGATGACCCGCAATATCGGGAGAAAGCTGAGAAATTTGCTGCTAATGTTAAGGACGTGCAAGAGTTTTTGGCAAGTGCGGGAATTACGGCGAAACTCAATCCTTTGATTGAGGGAGATTTGACAATTGTGTATCAGGATGCTTGTCATTTGTTGCACGGGCAAAAGATTAGTTTGCAGCCGCGTCAGTTACTGCAACAAATTCCAGGGGTGAAGTTAAAAGAACCTGTGGATGCGGCTTTGTGCTGCGGGAGTGCGGGGGTTTACAATATGCTTCAGCCAGAGATTGCTGATGAATTGGGAGTGCAAAAGGTGGAGAATTTGCTGAATACTGGCGCGGAGTTGATTGCTTCTTCTAATCCGGGTTGTTCTTTGCAAATTAAGAAGCATTTGGAGTTGCAGGGAAAGGAAGTTACTTTAATGCACCCAATTGAGCTTTTGGATTATTCGATTCGCGGGGTGAAGTTGCTGAGGAAGTAGTTTTCTAGGGCGGGCGGTGTCCGCCCTATTTTCGATGCGCTCTTTTGTGAATGAGATTTTTTTTTAATGAATTGCAAGAATTCACAGGCGGGGCGCCTGTTCCACAGAGGAGCGTCGGGTGAAGAGTTGCAAATTTATCGCCCTGAGAGCGAACTGTTTAGAAGTTATGAGGAGGTTTCTCGCCACTTGGAACAAGCCGAAGAGCGTGCAGAACAAGCCGAAGAGCGGGCTGCTGTACTGGCAGAAAGACTGCGAGCGATGGGAATTGACCCGGAACAATTGTAAACTAGATGTGGGAAAAGAGCGATCGCACTCTTAAATTTTAGCAAAAGTGCGATCGGCATAATAACTAATAACTAATGACTGATGACTATTTCCCCTCTTCTAACCTCAAAAAATGCACCTGTCCCGAAGCTTCCGCCACTACGATTGTCACCCCATCTGGTGCAATAGCGCAAGCTTTCAAAGCACTATCTCCCCTGAAACTAGCAATTACTTCTCGACTTAACAAATCCCAAACTTTGAGAGTATTATCGTCCGAAACAGAAATTGCCTTTGTTCCCATAGTCGCCAGAGATGTTACCGCCTCAGCATGACCTGCCAAAGTAAAAACTTCTTTTCTACCTGACAAATCCCAAACTTTCAAATTGTGTTCCCGCCCTCCTGAAATCGCCCATTTGCCATCCGCTGTAACTGCCACAGCATTCACAAAACTCTCATGACCTTTGAGAGTGAAAAGTAGATTTTTGACGGCTAAATTCCATAAAATTGCCAAAATATTCTTTTCTTTCCCCAAACTCCAAACTTTCAGAGTTTTGTCGCCGGAAGCCGAAATAACCCGCTTGCTGTTGGGGGTAACTGCCACAGCTTTTATCCCGTCCTCATGACCTGAAAAAGTAAAAAGTTCCTCTCCTGTTTCTAGATTCCAAACTTTAATAGTTTTGTCTCCCGAACCGGAAATAGCCATCGTTCCGTCTGCCGTCACTGCCACAGAATTTACCCAGTCTGTATGACCAGTGAAAGTAAAGATTTCCTTTCCGGTTTCTATATTCCAAACTTTCACAGTTTTGTCGCCGGAACCCGAAACTACTCGCTTGCTATCGGGTGTGATTGCGATCGCTTTTACCCAATCTTGATGTCCCGAAATAGTAAAAATTTCCTGTCCGTTTTTGAGATTCCAGACTTTAATGCTGTTGTCTCCTGAACCGGAAATTGCTTTCGTACCGTCCGGCGTCACTGCTACAGCATTTACCCAGTCATCGTGACCTGCAAATGATAAATTTTCTTTGCCTGTTTCTAAGTGCCAAACTTTGAGAGTTTTGTCCGAGGAACCAGAAACTATCCGCTGACCGTCGGGGGTAACAGCCACAGCATTCACTGGGGCGATGTGATTGGTAAAAGTGAAAAGTTCTTCTTTTGTTCCCAGATTCCAAACTTTTAGCGTTTTGTCGCCGGAAGCCGAAATTACTCGTTTGCCGTCGGGACTGACTGCCACAGCTTGAACGAAACTGGTGTGTTTTCCTAAAGTGAAAAGTTGCTTTCTTTCTGACAAACTCCAGACTTGAACAGTTCCGTCGTAACTGCCGGAAATTATTTTTTCGCCGTCTGGAGTAACTGCTACACTTTTTACCCAGTCTTCATGACCGATGAGAGTAAAAAGTTCTTTTCCGGTTTCTAGGTTCCAGACTTTCATGCTGTTGTCTCCCGACCCGGAAATCAACCGTTTGCTATCAGGAGTTACTGCTACGGACTGGACAAAACTGCTGTGACCTTTAAAGTTAAAAATTACTTCCCTGCTTCTCAAATCCCAAACTTTAATACTGCCATCCCAAGAACCTGAAATTACTCGCTTGCCGTCGGGAGTTACTGCTACTGCTTCTACGGCAAAAGTATCGCCGGCAAAAGTAAATATTTCTTGTCCAGTTTCTAAACCCCAAATTTTAATAGTATTGTCCCAAGAACCGGAAATTACTTTAGTGCCATCGGGGGTGACAGCTACAGCATTGACGTAGGTAAGATGACCTTTGAGGGTGGCAAGTTCTTCTCCTGTTTCTAAGTGCCAAATTTTGAGATTGTGGTCAGAGGAGGCAGAAATTGCCCGCTTGCCGTTCGGGGTGATTGCTACAGCTTGTACCCAGTCTGTATGTCCGGTGAGGGTACGCAATAATCTCCCGCCGGGAGGAGTAAAGCTGGGCGTTAGCGGTCGCAGCCAGGGGGTTGTTTGGTGTTGTGCCTGTGCTAGCAGTGCTTGAATATCTGGACTTTCAAAGCACATCAAGCGGGCTATTAGTTGGGTCGCTAGTTGACTTTTATCTGTGGCTAGAATGTGGGCAGACAGCCGAATTGCTTCTTGGATTAATTTTAGTTGGTCTGCCTTTTGCTCTGAGATAATAATATCGGAACTTGTTGCTAAATCGTAATCTTCTATTAGCGCCTGTACTCCCGATGCTGACAGCTTGGCTTTAATAAAATTGTAATCTGTTAGTAAGCTGTATAATTTTTCGGAGTCTGAAGCTGCTGCTAGCTGACTTGGCAGGATTCCCAGGTAGTGCGTCTGTTCTGCGGGCTTCATTTTATCCAGCCCTTGTTTAAACTCGGTCATAAATTTACGGATGTGTTTTTTAAATGTATGCGATCGCTAGCTGCACCCTACCGAAAAGCCGATCGAGAATCTTTTCTCTTAGACTTAGCATGACATATTTGAATGCTATGTGCTATGGGCTTGCTGTCCTCGGTTTGGTGATGGTTGGATGAATTGCTTGTTTTTTAGTCGAAGTCTGCTTTGAGAATTTTCAAGCAGTGCGATTACAATAAATCGCCGCCAATATAATTGAACTCAGCAACGCCCAATTTACCGATCGATCGACAAAAGCTCACATATATCGTTGTTTTTCTTAACATAGCTGGTATTTGGGCGATGATGGTCGATCGATCAACACTGTCAAACCTAATAATTTTTAGGTATCGCAATCCTATTTAAAGTGCGAAAAAAACTTTTTATAACGAAACATGATGGCGGATGATCTAATTTTCTCTCAAGTCGGCCGCATCAGCGAGGCAGATGTCCCCCTGGTTGGGTTTGCTACCTCAACGGCATCTGCAATCTGTTTCACCCAAAGCTCTCAGAAAGCTTTGCAGGTGCGCCCCCTTCCTCTAAAATATAGAAAAGGACTTGCACTCTTAAACCGGGTTTCTAGACAAAATCATTGGTTTGAGCGCTAGGTACGTAGGAAGAAACCGGGTTTCTGACTCCATAGCGCGCAAGTCACGATCGCAAATAAAGCAGTATTGACTTTAGAGACAAATTTCATGGATGTTATCGAGTTTTTCGAGTTAAGTGCGGGTAAATGGTTTTCTCAGCGTACCGTACACAATCTCAATTCTGGGGAATTGCAGGCGGGTAAATCCGACCTCAACATAGAAATACTGACAGCTAGCGATGCAGCAGTCGTCAAACTTTGCCAACAACACTCGATTAACCCGGCTTCAACTAAGCTAACCAGCGTTCGGATTAGTTGGGACGGTATTCCCGATCGCGACAAAGCTAAACAAATCGGTTCTACAATATTAGCGATCGTACCAAATCCCGACAATCCCAGCGAAGGCAAAGTATTGCAAGACAAGGGTAACAGTCGGTACGTGATGGGCGACGACGTGCTGACATTGATTACAGAATCAGACACCCTCCATGCCGAAGAAAGGCTGTGGTATCTCATGCCCAACCTGCGGCTGCGGACTAGCGTTGTTAAGCAAGCTAACGGTACCGAACAAGCATCTTTTTGTTCGGAAATTCGGATGGGAGTAAGTGCCCAAAATGAAAAGTGAAAAATAACTATCTAGTTCCCAAAGTTTACACTCTATTTCTGCTTTCTCCCTTCTTTCTTCGGCCTTCTCTGGCAATGGCTTTTAACTTGGTGTGAAAATCTGTGTGTTTGACAACTGGGAATGATTTTGCCACAGGTTTGTCGGCTAATTTGTGCTCAGCTTCGGCTCGATCAGCGAGGGCGGTAACAGCCACATCTTCATATACTACAAATTCTGTATTTTCTTTTGTGCGATCGTCCGCTGCGGGTAATTTTCCTGTTTCCTCTGCCTCTGTGTTTGGGACTTCTGCATGAAGTGCCACATCAAGTTGCGCCTCTGACGGTCCACGCCACTCTAACTCTGCGGCAGTTACTTCCGATTCCTGGTTTGATAAAAGTATATCTTCCGGTGACAGTTGATCAGCACTTTCCCCGGTTAAATTTTGAGGAAAATTATTGCATACCAAGCGTTCAAACTCGCGATTGAAATGATAGAGAGGTTGACCTATCCGATGCCACATACTCAATAGCTGTCCCACAGAAACAGCCTTGTAGCGCCCTTGATAAAGCGCTTCAACCACTGCTAAACGCAGCCAATAGCCGGGATACTTGGTCAGCCATTCACCCGCCAATTTCTCGGCTTTTTTGCCACCTAGGTCAAAACCGTAGTGAACCAGCAGAGCCGCTGCTTGTGCAGATATTGCCGTCACTTCTGTCATTTGTTGTCTGTTGACTGTTGACTGTTATCTGTTATCTGTTGACTGTTGACTGTTGGTTCCAATTACCCAATTACCAATTCCCCATTACCTATTACCTATTCTTAATTCCCCCTTACCAATTCCCAATGCCCAATGACCAATGCCCAATTAGCCAATTGAATTAATCTGATAAACGCACGCCTCCTTCTACAGTTCGCGCGTCCCCGGAAAAAGGTTCGGGAGTCCCATTCCAGTTGAAGTCGCTAACTCTAAAAGTCAGGCTGCCGACTTGACGCTCAGGATTAAAACGCAAAATGATTGCGTAACTGCGGCGACTGTATTCTAAAGTGTAATTCGTACTGATTGTTTCCCCGCTTTCTAAATTAATAGCACTTTGAAATCCAACTCGAAAGCCTCCGTAAACTTGCTGGACAAGCCCAAAAGACAGGACTCTCAAATCTACTAAGCGATCAAATAAAAACGGCGATATACCATCCCGCCCCACCTGGGTATAAGTCACGTTAAACCCAGTGTAATCGAGGAAAGGGCGGGAGAAATGACCGAACTGCCCTTGAATGCCGACGCTGCCGGCGAGGGAATTTTGTCTGTCGCCACTGCTGTAATAAGTGCCAACTCCCCGGAGTCCCAAGGCCAGTTGCAAGAAAGGAACCACCGGCGACCGCGTATACCTCAAACCCTGGGTGGGAGTGCGGGGCAGCGGTTCGCCCTCCCACAGGTTGAAGCCGCGGCTTAAGGCGAAGCTGACTTGGGAACGGCCCAGATCGACGCGGTTGTTTTCCCGCACTGGTTCGAGCAACTCTGCTCGATCGGTGTCAGCATTGATAAATTGATACCCAGCTTGGTAGCTGAGATTGATGCCAGTGCCTCCGAGTGGGATGACTGGGGAAGTGAGGACTGCCCCGAGGCTGCTCTGCACGGTTTGATAGCCCAGAGAACCGTTAAACAGCCGATCGCGATAACTGTATTCTGCTGCCAGAGTGTGAGTGCCGATCAACTGTCGCAGGCGCAAATTGCCCCGAAAGCTGTTTTCCGGCAAATTCGGGAAATCTTCCAAACTCAGAAATATTGCCGCTCCGTCCAGCCTGGTGCGCGGGCCGAGACTAGCGCGTAACCTCGCTTTCAGCCCGTAGCTGTCGGGAGAAAACGGATTACCGCCGTGCTTTTCCACAACCCGCTGCAGGTAAATTTGGGGCGTTAGGGTCAGCCGCACCGGCCCGTTTTGCAACACCTCAAAACCGCACTCGGCATACAAACCGCCGCGGTCGCCTCCGTCGTAGCCAAAGGTCAAACACGGGCCGTTCTGCTGCCTGCTGTCAAACACTTGCCTGCGGGGATACACGGGTATTTTCACGCGGTTGTCGAACACCAAGCGGGGTTTAGTTGTGACCAATTCCTCTGCCGTGGGCGAAATCCTTCTAATCGTCGCCCTCCGGGCCCTGTATTCAAATTCCGGCGGGGAAAACGGATCGTTAGTAAGCCGAATGTTGGTTGCTACCCTCGCGCCGTCTGGCAGCAGTTCGATGCGTTCTGCTTCAAAGCGGACGCGGTTGACCGCGCCGGTCACTTGGGGGGCTGCTAGCTGTCCGCCGCCACCGAGAGTCACTGTAGCAGCGCCGGGGGATTTGACTCCGCGCAGGGGCTGCTGGCTGGTAATTTGATCGCTCAGCGGCTGTTCGAGAATCGTCCCGGCACTGATATCCGTCGGCAGTGTGGGGGTCAATTCGCTACCTGCTGCTGGCAGGAAAATTTCGCCCCTGGCTTGTTCGACTGCGCCGCTGTTGAGGCCGAGATTGAACTCCATCCGCTGGCCGCGCACTACTTGTTGGCCGCGGGTATAGGCGACATTGCCGGATGCTACCACTTGGCGGGTGACTAAGTTGACGATCGCTCGATCGGCATCAATCACAGTTTGCCGGAACCGGACAACGACATTACCAACCGCCGTGACAATTTGCTGCTTGTCGTCGAATTCTTGGCTGTCAGCCTTAACTTCAATAGTATCGGCCGGAGTGACCGGAAAAGGCACCGTCCGCTGAGAAGGCGCGGTGCGGACTCCCGGCGCGGCTGGTTTAGGCTTCGGTGTCGGCGCAGCGGGTGTTCTGGGTGCGGGGGCAGTTCCTGGTGTGGGAATGTCGAACTGCTGTTGCCCGCTGGGTGCTGGTTCTAGCGCGGGTTCTGGAACGGGAATCTCCGCAGGTTCGGGAGGGTTATCTTCTAACTGCCGGTTTTGGGCCTGATACCAACTTTCCTGCTTTCCGACAACATTCCTCTCCTGTTTTCTCTGCGCCTCTGCGGTTCGTTTTCGATTGCGAATGGCAAGGGCATTTTCTACCGAACCCAATTGGTAAGCAGTAAACGAGGAATCTTTCGGAGTTTCCGCAGTTTCGGGTTCTCCCACAGGAGGCCGACGCTGAAATCCCACCACTGCCTCGCCGCTTTCCACGGCAGCTAGGGGGTCGGCGATTTCTGGAGGCTGGTCGGTGGCTGGGGTAGTGCCGAGGAGTGTGGCTGCTGGTTCTGCTGGGGCTGGTGTGGGTTCTGGCTCAACAATATCTGGGCTTGGTTCCGGTATTTCTGCGGGGTTGCTGCGGGTGTCTCCATCGCCGGCCGCGACAGTGAGGGCGACTTTTTTTGGCTTTGCGATGTAGATGATGCCAGGGGGTTCTGGCGGCGGTACCGGATAGGGCATAGTTACAACAGGTAAGTCATCCGATTTTAGATTTTAGATTTTAGATTTTAGATTTTATAGGGTGCAAATTATTGAAAATTTTTGCATCTAAAAGGTAACTGTTTAGACATTAATCTGACATCTAAAATTTGCAGTGGCTTTGGCGCGCCGGAATATGGCTGCTTTCAGAACTTGCTTCCGCCACAAGATAACCTCGCTGCTGGTGCGAGGTCAAGTTTTTTCGACTAATTTTTGCGAGTTTGCGGGCTAGCTGGGGGGCTGCGGTAGCGTACCCCCCAGCCACCGGGCGGGATAACTTGTTTATTCCATGTCTCTGCGGTTGGGGTTCCGGGCTGGGTCATTGGACAAAAATCCAAATATGAACAGGGAAACAAAAAATAAAACAACTACATTAACTACGATTTTGAGGGTTAGCACTGTGGGAGTCTCCAAAGATGGCATAATACTGAGCTGATTTGCTGCTGTTGCAGCAACTTTTTTATCATAAGCTAAAGATTAGTCAATTTTATCTTTGCTTTTGAGGATTTTTGGCAAGTTGATTTTTGCCCAATTCCAGAGTTGCTCGGCGATGTTTTCTAGCCGCAGCATAACTCGATCGAGCCATTCGAGCACTTGTTCTAGCGGATGCTTAATATATCCCATGGATTCTGCTTTTGTTTCTAAGTAGTCTCCATCGGATGGGACGCCTGCGCTGGGATTTTTGGGTTCGGCTGCGGCGGGGGTTGCGGGGGTGTATCTGCTAGTTTGCGCGGTGATTGCTGCTGGGGATTGGTGGTTTTGTGCGGTGTTCGGGTTTGTGTTTTTTGGCACTTGGGTTTCCGGCGCGCGCCCTGGGGTTGATTCTGCTGCGAGTGCAGAGCTATTTTTTTGAGTAACTGCTAAATCAGATGCTGTTTCGGGTTGACTTGTTGGGCTTTTTGTCAGCAAGCTCTGTTTTAGCTGCCCCAGCAGGCGGTGAAGTGCTTCGGGGTAAGGGGATATGGAGACTGCGGTCGATCGACCTTCTGCCAATTCTCCTGCTTCTGCCATTTCCTCCTTGACTTTTGGGCTAACTTGTGCTAATAGGCTTGGAGCTGCTGCCTGGGGTTCGGAACTTCCGTCGGTTAAATGCTGCGGTGCTGCTTCGCCGAATAAGTCTTGCCAGTTCAGCCAAGGTCGATCGACCTCTGGGCTGTTTTGTGTATTTTCTTGTTCTTGTCGCTGTTTCAAATAATACTGAATTGCGACTGATTTCTCCGTATTATCGCTGGCAGCGGTTTCTTGGCCCAAAAGGTGATCTACTGACGACCAAATGACTTGTTCGATGTTGCGAGCGTATTTTTCGAGGATGTCGCGGGCGGAAAAATCTAATTTAGTTTCGGTGCCGGATGTGTCAATTTTTACTCCTGAGTTTTCTGTGGGCGCGGCGATTGTTTTTACCGATGGCGGTAGGGTAAGTTCTTCCAGGTTGACGGCGGCGCGATCGAGTAATGTAACAAAGGAGAGAGGAGTAGGGGGTCGATCGAACTTGCTGTTAAAATTAGTTTCTACTTTTGGGGTATTGCGGTCGATCGAATTCGATGCCACAATTGACTGCTGTGCGGTTTTTGCTTCGATCTGGGCGCGGGCTTTTTGGACTAGGATTGAATTGCGGTCGATCGATTTTTTAACTGCAAGGATTGATTCTCCAAACTGATTTCTTTTGAGAGCAACCGGACTCGTCTGAAGCCATGCCATCAATTCCCAAAAACGACGCACCGGCGGCAACTGCGCTTTTTTGGCTGCCGACTCCAAACCGAGATTAAATTTTAATTCTTTTTGGGTAATTTCCCGCCGTTCGGGCCCGCAGTTTGCTACTTCCCAAGTTATGCGACCTTCGAGCAGTTCCTGCTGTTCGGGTGTCAAAATATCTAAAACCTGATTTTCCCTTCCGACCAATACTAAAGTGCGGGCTGGGATAAAACTGGCAATTCCCTCAACTTTTGGTTGCGGTTTTAATCCTGTTTTAGCAACCGGGAGTTCTAAGACGGAAGTTGTTTGATGCTTTGTGATTTGTCCGCTAAAATTGATTGCCGGAGGTAAATCGCTAGCAGTATTTCCCTGATTAATTAACAGCGGGAAGGTGGCTAAAGTTTTCGCGGTTTGCGACGAGTTTAGTAAATTTTCGGCGAGGTGCAAAATTTCGGCGATCGAACTTTCGTCGGAAGTTTCCCCCTGATACCAATTTTGTTGCCCATCGGGATTTTCGTCGCCGACAAATTCTTGCAGTTCAGGTAAATCTACTTTTTGACTTGATTCCCGCAACTGTCTGCCTAGCAGTCGGGAACTTTGCACCAGCAAATAAGCTGGATAAAGCAGAATTTGGGTAGCGGTGAGAGTGGCTTCTTTAATTTGACGCCAAGTTCGATCGCAATTGTCAGCGACTTGGCGGGACTGTTTCGATATAAAATTTAATAGCCGGCTTTGGTAGGGGCCGTAGTAACCGTTGGACATAAGTTTTATTCTTGAATTCAGATTTTTGATTCGCGCCGGAATAGCTGAATATTGCTGTAAAATCAAAGCGAGATCTTAATCGCAGCTTCAAACCCTCTGAAACCTTTATTTCTTCGCGTCCTTTGCGTCGGGGCGGTTTAATCCGATTTTTGATTAATACACAATTCCTATTTTAGCGAAATATGAGCGCTTCTGTGTCACCTGCTAGCAACAATATTTCTGCCGCTGTCGAGAAGTTGCGCCGCCTCAGCCAAGTGGAGGTTCAGTCTGGTTGGAGGTACTGCGATTCTGACTCTGCTGTCTCTTCGGTAAATATTTGTAACAGCCCTGTTGCTGAACTTAACAGCAAAGGACATATTGCTTGGCCGTCTGGGAAGCAAGTTTTGTATTTGGGTCAGCAATTTGTAATTCCTGACAATTTGCACGGCTATCCTGTGGTTGGTTTGCGGTTGCTGCTGGGTTTGACTTGGTGGGCAGAAGATGCTCAAATTTTTGTGAACGGCGAGTTAGTCGGACAGGGAGATTTATTTGATTTTGCCGATCGAGTTTTGTTGAGTTCGTCGGCCAATCCCGGAGATGAATTTTTAGTTATTTTGCGGTTGGTAAGTCCGGGTCACGATAACGGTGCTTTAGTGCGATCGATTTGTTTGTACGAAGCTGCTGACTCTTCTTGTTTCGATCCGGGTTTTGTGGCTGCCGAATTAGAGATTTTGCAAAATTCGCTAAGTCGAAATTTAGAAAATTTAAATTCCCAATACCTCTCCACTGAAACAATAGCAATTCGCCCTATGTTTGTCAAGGGGGAAACGCTGAAATCTGAGATTGATTTGGCGATGGATTTGATTGATTGGTCGGCGGTGGGCGATCGCGAAAAGTTCGATCGCTCGTTGTCTGTTTTGCGGCACAATTTACTGGGATATCTGCGGGCTTTTTCTGGGGATTTAGATGAGGGAACCGCAGAGGGCGCAGAGGGCGCAGAGAGAGGAAGAAGAGAGGAAGTTTCGGAGGTTGGAGAAAAGGGCAATTCTACATATATATATATAGGAGAAATTGGTGAACTGACATCTTTTTCTGGGGATTTAGATGAGGGAACCGCAGAGGGCGCAGAGGGCGCAGAGGGAGGAAGAAGAGAGGAAGTTTCGGAGGTTGGAGAAAAGGGCAATGCTACATCTATATATATAGGAGAAATTGGCGAGCTGACATCTATATATACAGGTAAAATCTATTTGGTCGGTCATGCTCATTTAGACTTAGCTTGGCTGTGGCCTGTCCCGGAAACTTGGCAAGCGGCCCAGCGAACTTTTGAGTCGGTATTGAAATTGCAATCGGAGTTTCCCGATTTGATTTTCTGCCATTCAACTCCGGCGCTTTATGCTTGGATGGAAGAACATCGCCCGGACTTATTTGTTGCGATTAAAAAACAGGTGGCGGCGGGTTGTTGGGAAGTTGTCGGCGGGATGTGGGTAGAACCGGATTTAAACTTGATTTCCGCTGAATCAATGGTGAGACAAGTTTTTTACGGACAGCGTTACGCAAAAGAAAAATTTGGGGAATTGATGCGGGTGGCTTGGCTACCGGATACTTTCGGTTTTGGGTGGCAATTACCTCAGATTTTGCGGCAAGGCGGAGTTGACTATTTTGTGACGCAAAAGTTGCGTTGGAACGATACAACGGAATTTCCCCACGGTGCATTTTGGTGGGAAGGGTTGGACGGTACTAAAATATTTAGCATGATGTCTGCTCTCATTGGCGAAAGTATAGAATCTGTGAAAATGGCAAGTTATGCTTTTGACTGGCAAGTTAAGACTGGTTTGCAAGATGCTCTTTGGTTGCCTGGGGTTGGCGACCACGGCGGTGGCCCGACTCGTGATATGTTGGAGGTGGCGAAACGCTGGAAAATGTCGCCTTTTTTTCCGAAGTTGGAGTTTGCGAAAGCGGTTGATTATTTGTCTTTGATTGAGAGTCAGTTTTTGCCTGAAGTTACGGCAACTAAGTCCGAAAGCTATGTTCCAGAATCGGACAACCAGGAGAATTTACAGGCGCGAGAATTGTCAAACTTGTCGGCAATTTCGGATGCAAATCATTCCATCTCACAACTCAAAACTATTCCCCCCAGTCTCCCTGTTTGGAAAGACGAACTTTATTTAGAATTCCACCGAGGCTGCTACACGACTCGCGCCGACCAAAAACGCCAAAACCGCCGCTGCGAAGAATTGCTCTACCAAGCGGAGTTGCTGTCTTCGCTGGCAACGATTTGTACTGGTGCAGTTTATCCGAAATCAGAATTAGAATCAGCTTGGAAACAAATTTTGTTTAACCAGTTTCACGATATTTTGCCCGGTTCTGCGATCGCCCAAGTCTACGCGGATGCTAATCTAGCCTTTGCCGAGGTCGATCGCACTTGTCGCGAAATCCTGCTAAAATCTTTGGATGCACTCTCGGCTCAAATTTCTCTGCCGAATCCTCCGCAGCCCGACGCTCAACCGATTTTGATTTTCAATACTCTCAATTGGTCGCGCTCTGAGGTTGTCGCCGTACCGCTTCCCGATGCCGCTGATTCAGCTTGGCAAATTTACGATTTTTCCCGACGGCGATTGGCTTCGCAGATTGTCAGGGGCGATCGACTCGAATCGCAATCTAAACTATTATTCTGGGCAAATAATCTCCCTGCCGTTGGCTACCAGGTGTTTTGGCTGTGTCGCGAAGACGCTCAAACTGTGGATAATGCGTCCCCGAGTCCAGAAACCGAAAAAAAGACAGAGTTATCAAAACTTACATACGGTATAGCACAAAAAAACACAGTTAGTCAAGAAACGCCTTTTGCAGCCGCACAAATTGTTTTAGAAAATGAATTTATTCGGGCAACCGTAGACGGCAAAACTGGGGATTTATCCAGCATTTGGGATAAAGTAAATAACCGAGAAGTCCTGAATGCAGCAGGCGGAAATCAACTGCAAGCATTTCAAGACAGCGGTCAATATTGGGATGCTTGGAACATCGATCCAAATTATGAAAAACATCAGTTACCCGCGCCCCCACTCAAAGATATTGCTTGGGTAGAGCAGGGAGAAATACGGCAGAGTTTGCGCGTAGTCCGACAAATTGGCCAATCGGAGTTTTGCCAAGATTATATAGTAGAAATAGGTTCGCCGCTGCTGAAAATCAAGACAGTTGCAGATTGGCAAGAAACTCACGTTTTAGTAAAAGCAGCCTTTGGGTTAAATGTAGAAGCAGATTTTGCAACTTGCGAAATTCCCGGCGGTGCGATCGATCGCACAACCAAGCCGCAAACACCCGCCGAAAAAGCCAAATGGGAAGTGCCGATTTTGCGCTGGACTGATATCAGCAATGACGGTTTTGGAGTCAGTTTGCTCAATGATTGCAAATATGGTTGCGACCTTCAACCAACTCAAATTCGGCTGACTTTGCTTCGGGGTTCGACTTGGCCGGATGAACAAGCAGATGTAGGAGTTTCCGAATTTACTTGTGCAGTCTATCCCCACGCTGGAAATTGGCAAGAAGCCGGCACAGTTCGGCGCGGCTACGAGTTGAATTTGCCGCTGCTAGTAAAGGTGTTGCCACAGTTGGAAGAAAATCGAAACAAGAGTTTACCCGGAGTTGGCAAGTTCTTGGATTTGTCGGCGGACAATTTAGTTTTGATGGCTTTCAAACAATCGGAAGACGATTCTAATGTGTGGATTTTGCGGTGTTGCGAATCCGAGGGAAAGGAGGCTGTGCTCGAATTGAACAGTGATTTGGAATTAGAGATTGTAGAGCCAGTAGATTTGTTAGAACGACCTGCAAATTTGTCGAAAAAGCTGCCGGAAGGGCGAGGATTTAAGATAGACCCTTGGAAAATCGCCAGTTTTGCAGTTGTGCGCCAAACAGAGACCTAAAGACTTGATACCGAAATCTGCAAGGATTTGTCAACCTACCTCTTTCCCTCTCATCTATTCTCTTCTCATCTCCCCTCTGCGCCCTCTGCGCCCTCTGCGGTTCATGCAAAAAAAATTCAGTTGGCACAGCTAAAAGCCCAAAGCTAAAATTTAATTGGGTAGTGCTTTTATGTAAAGGATGGAGAAATTTGAGGCGGTTGAACTTTCAGTATTCCTAATCGGATTTGGTGATTGTAGTCATGAATGAAGTTCCAAATAGCACCCTTGTGATTCTCCAACTTTTTAGAAAACGATAACGTCTTCCTGACTAATCGCGAAATTCGTTGCCTGAGAGTATTGTTCAATCGTTCAATGTAACTGGTTAATCCACTTTCCTTGCCGACAGACTTATGCCTTTTACTTGGTAAAACTACGGCATAGGCTTCCCAGTGATCGGTATAAATCTTGGCACATTGGCGATAGACACTCGGTAGTGAATCCCATAATGCTTGAGCCGACTTCGAGGAGCGGTCTCCAATATGACATCCGATCACTTCCCGAGTCTTGGTATCCATTGCTAACCAGACCCATTGTTTATTCCCTTTGTCATCTACAAAAGACCAGAGTTCATCCATTTGGACTGTGTGTTTTCCAACTTCTTTCGGGATGACCGTGGCTTTGAGTTCTATTGCACCGTACAAGTGGTTCACATAATTTTGGAGCCAGCTCTGGGAAACGCCCATGACTCGGGCAATACCAGCGAGGGAAATCCGCTCCAGCAGAAGTAACTCAATTTTTGCCAAAGTGTCGGTGTCTTTGGCTGTCCACTGAGGATTTTCGACAAATTGCCGACCACAGTCGCGACATTTGTGGTTTTGTTTGCCCCGACGAGTCATCCCATTTTTCATTACATCGTCAGAACCACAAGTGGGACAAATCAGATAGGGTTTCATGATGAGACTCCTCAAAAGACTGGACATAGAGGTATTATCCTCCATCCTTTACATAAAAGCACTACCTTTAATTGTACGAGCCTGATAGGGCAATAATTATTCTCTTTTAGTACAGCCAAAAATAAGCTATTCCCAAAGTAACTAAAGTCAGCGGCAGCCCGAACCGCAAATGCTCCTTAAAAGTCAGCCGATCGCCTGATTGCCGTGCAGCAACTTCAGCTACAATTAAATTAGCCACAGAACCCAACAAAGTTAAATTCCCCGCTAGAGTAGAACCCGCAGCCAACAACAGCCAAGCTTGCGTATCTGTTTTGACAATCACCGATTGCAGAACTAACACCGCCGGTACGTTAGAAATTAAGTTAGAAAGAATTACTGTTACTCCCAACAAACTTAGCGGCGTACCAGTCAAATTAGTTAAATTGTCCAACAAACCGAGTTGTTGAGTTGCTTTAGTCACTACAAATAATCCCGCAAACATCACTAGCAAATTCCAGTCAACACCTTGCAAAATGCGATCGGACTTGACGCGCCTAGTAATTAACAATATACTGGCAGCTATCCAGGCAGATTCTGCTAAAGGTGCACCCGCTAAAAAAGCTACCAAAAGTCCTGCTGTCACCCACAAACTTTTTGCCAGTAAAGGCTTAAACAATCGATAGCGGACTTGGGGAACCTCCGGCAAAGATTTGCAAGAACGCACTTCTGGATAAAGCAACCACAGCCAAGCTACTTGAACCAGCAAACAAATTAAAGCTACTGGTGCGAGAGAGCGGGCAAATTCTAAATAACTAATTCCCGAAAAAGAACCGACGAGAATATTTTGCGGGTTGCCACTCACAGTCGCCACTGAACCTAAATTAGTACCTCCGGCTAAAGCTAAAAAATAAGGGATAGGATTGAGAGACAAAGAGCGAGTTAGACTCAGCGTTAAAGGGGCCAGCAAAATAGCAGTAGTGTCGTTGAGAAAAAATGCCGATAGAATGCCGCTGCCAAAAGTAACGGCTACCATAATGCCGAAAGGAGAACGAGTAAATCGAGTTAAAAACTCCAAAGCGAGTTGAAAAAAACCGGATGCTCCCAAAGCGGAATTAACGACCATCATTCCCAGCAAAAAAACGATCGTATTTGGGTCGATCGCCTCCCAAGCAGTTTTGAGGTTAAGTATTCCCAAAGCTACCGCAAAACCTGACCCGACAATTGCAACCGCCGCCCGGTTCATCCGCAGCCCCGGCAAATATCCCAAACCGAATCCCAAGTAGGTCAGTCCCAAGACTAGGTATTTGAGTGTTATCATATATACTTAAAATGCTTGATTGCCGCTTTTTTCCATTGTCTGGGATGCTAAAAGTACAGACCGGGTAATTGCAGCTAAACCTGCTGGCATTGCAACTAGCGCTAAATATCGCCGTGGAAAATAGCCAGTTTTGCAGTAAATTTATCAATACCAATTGAGATATAGTACCTCATCGCAAATTTATCCAACCTTTTGGGACTTTGCGAACTTAGTGCGAACAAAATTTGTCAATCGGCGCCAATTAGCCCTCACCACTTTCTTCTGATCTATAATATGCAAAATCGCGAACGCTAAAAATGTGTACGCCAGCCAAAAATGCAAACTCCTTCCCAGATCAACCATTGCGGAATTCTGGGGAAACATATCCGGCAAAACAATTCCGAAAAATTTCACATTGTTACTTTTGTAAGAGTTAGAAAGCAAGAAACCAGCAACCGGAACTAGCCACATAAAAACATACAAAGTTGTGTGCAGAGCAAAATTTTTGTACCATTCCTTCGTAAACTTTGGCAGGCGTTTCGTATATTTTTTCCACCATACCCTCAGCAGAGTTAAAATCCGCCAAGTCAGTAAAGCCATTGTCAGCACTCCTACGGATTTGTGAAAATCGTAAAGGGGGCCTCGAATAAACAATTCTCCTGGCAATCGAGCCATAGAAGTACCGGTAATAAACAGCACTAAATAGCAAGCTGACATCACCCAGTGTAAGGACATCAGTTGTTTGAACGCAGAATTAAGTCTGGGTTTCGCAGCGGGTTTTAGGGTACTCACTCTTTCTTACCTCCTTAGCATTTGCTGCACAAGATTAAGTATAAACTATAGGACTAAAGCCCGTGGTTGATTGTGCATTATAAGATTTACTTAACTTAACTATTGCAAATATTTATTAAACAGTCAAATTAACTATATTCACGATCGTCATTCCCAACATAAAACATCGTACTGGGGTCGATCGCCTCCCAAGCAGTTTTCAGGTCGAGTATCCCTAAAGCCACCACAAAAGCTGACCCGATAATTGCAACCGCCGCCCGGTTCATCCGCAGCCCCGGCAAATATCCCAAACCGAATCCGAAGTAGGTCAGTCCCAATATTAGGTATTTGAGTGTTATCATATATACTTAAAACCATTGATTGTCGGTTTTTTTTTATTGTCTAGGATGCTAAAAGTACAGACGGGATAATTGCAGCTAAACCTCCTGGCATTGCAACTAGCGGGAAATATCGTCTGCAGACCGTGTACCAGCTACCAAGAAACACAGTGGTTGGATGGGGAAGCGAAAACCAGCACGCTGGACAAGTGGTATTTTTGTTACAACTTGTAACTTTTTTCAAACAACAGGTTTAATTTAGTTTCACAAAAAAGTTAAATTCCAGAAAGTAAAATTAATTACAGTCGAGTTAAGCTAAAAGTGTTTGCTAAAAAAAGTAATTCAAGCAACCCCGAAACCAACTATTCTCACTTGCTCGACACGGACGGCGAGTTCGCGATAGCAAAACTTTCGTGCAGCCAACAAGTCGAACAAGATTGGTATGGAACTCTCTACGAGAATTTTCCGGGCATTTACTTCGTTCTAGATGCTTTGGGAAGAGTTTTTTCGCTCAATCAATTCGGTGCGTCTCGCCTCGCCTACAAATCGCAGGAATTAATTTGTCATTCAATTTTTAACATATTTTACTGCCAAGAGCAAGGCAAAATGCAGGCAGAATTTGCTGGATTGGCCCAGCCGGAAAACGGTACGCCAACTCCAAAAATTGCCTGTTGGGAAGGCTGCTTGACTTGCAAAGACGGCAAGATTATTAGGGTAAAAGCAACCGCGCGCCCAATGCCGGCGGTTGATTGGAAAATAGAGGAAAATACTAATGGTCGCTCAATTGCCAATTTTCAACGGCCGGCTGTACTGTTAGTTTGCGAAGAAATTAAGGCCGCTTCGCAGTCACCCATGCCGCCCAACCAGAGAGGAAATTGGCGCAGTCCAACTTTGGCGATCGCAAAATTAGCCAAAAGTCAACTTAAAGAACGCAACAATATAGAAGACTTCATCCGCGAAGTAACAGAAACCGCTGTCAGTATTATCAACTGCGATCGAGCCAGTATTTGGCTGTATGGCGAAGACAAAACGCAGCTTCACTGCATCGACCTTTACGAACAAAATACTAAACTCCATTCCGTACAAATCATCATCACAGCGGCCGACTGTCCGGCCTATTTTCAAGCTTTAAAATCTGCCAGTGTGATCGCAACTGTGGCCGCAGAAAATGACCCCAGAACGCGAGAACTTGTCGGTCTTTATTTGCTCGATCAGGGCACGACTTCCCTGTTAAACGTACCGATTGTGCTAGCAGGTAAAATGGCGGGAATAGTCAGCGCCGAACGCCAGGGTGCCGACGGTGATTGGACGGAAGAAGAACACGAATTTACCCAAATATTAGCAGATTTTGTATCCTCAAGTTTGTCAGCTAGCGAAAAGTTAAAATTAGAAGCAATGCGGCACGAACAGCAGCAAAACTTGCTGACCCAATACTACGATCAACTAGAAGAAAGAGTAGAAAGACGTACTGCTGAGCTCAAAAAAGCTAACCAAAAACTGCAAAAAGAAATAATTAAAAGAAAACAAGCAGAAGCCGAACTACGCCTGCAGCAACAAGAACAGCAAATAATTTTTGATTCCGTGCCGGCGATGATTTGGCTCAAAGATACCGAAAGTCGCCTGCTGCGAATTAATCAAGCCGCCGCTGCATCGAGAGGTTTGCCCGCAGCTCAATTAGAAGGTAAATCTTTTTATGAAATCTATCCAGACGAAGCAGAGCAATATTATTTAGAAGATTTGGAAGTAATCAATTCTGGCGTTCCCAAGCAGGGCCAAGTCGAACTGCTACCAACAGTTGCTGGTCAAAAATGCTGGGTGCGTACAGATAAAATACCTTACCGCGATGAAACAGGTAAAGTCGCTGGTGTAATCGTGTTTGCAGTAGATATTACTGATTTAATTAAAGTCGAAAGAGAACTGCGAGAATATCGCGATCGCCTCGCAGAAAAAGTCGAGAAACGTACTGCTATGTACAGGCAAGCCATGACCGCTTTGTACTCGGCAAATACGCAACTGCAACAGCTAATTAACAACAGCTACTCCTCTGGCGAAAATGGCAGCAGCCACTCCGCAGCACGCTTGCTCGAATGCGAAGCTTATTTTGAAGCAGTTGCCGTGGCTGACCGCGACACAATTTTGAGCGTCAGCAGTAATTTTGCCCAACTTTTCGGTTACGAACCTGCGGAAATGGTGGGAATGAGCTTGCTAGAACTACTGTCGCCGAAATCATACAAACAGGCGCCGCAAATGATTTCTGCTGCCAGCAATACAGTCTGTGAAACGATTTTTCTTAAGCGAGATGGAACTGCTTTTCCTGCTGACGTTCGCAGCAAATTCGTATTTTGGGAAGGTCGTTTAGTACAGGTGAAAGCAGTCCGAGACCTCACAGAACGGAAATTGACCGCAGCAGAATTAGAGCGATCGCGGTCTTTGCTGCACGCTACCTTAGAAGCAACGGCAGACGGCATTCTCGCCGTTACTACCGCCGGAGAAATGATTAGTTATAACGAAAAGTTAGTTCAAATGTGGGGAATTTATGAAGAAGTAAGAAACTCAATGGATAGAACGGTGCGACTGGCATTTCTCACTAAGCAAGTTAAAGATCCGAGAGCTTTTTTGCAGAGAGTTAAAGAATTTTATAGTGATACGGAGTCGGAAGGTTGCGATATTCTCGAATTTAAAGACGGTCGCACTTTTGAGCGCTACACGCAGCCGATTCGAGTCGGACAAAATATTATTGGCAGGGTGTGGCGCTTCCGCGATATTACATCTCGCGAAAAGGTGACGGCAATGTTGGGAGATTCTCAAAGGCGCTTTCGGGCAATTTTTGATTCTTCTTTTCAATTTGTGAGCTTATTGAAACCGGACGGCACTCTGCTGGAAGCTAACCAAACTTCTCTAGATTTTGCGGGAATTAAGCTACGGGATGTGGCCAATAAACCGTTTTGGCTATTGCCTTGGTGGGGAGATTCTGAGGAAGTTCAGGAACAGTTGCAAGAGGCGATTTCTCGATCGGCAAGAGGTGAATTTGTCCGCTATGAAGTGGAAGTTCAAGGTGTAAATCGGACGGCAACTGTTGATTTTTCTCTCAAACCGGTCGCGGATGAAACGGGCAAAATAGTATTGTTGCTGCCGGAAGGTCGGGACATTACTAAAAGTAAGCAAGCCCAAGTCGCGCTGCGGCAACAAATAGAACGGGAACGCCTGATCGGGCAGATTCAATCGCGAATCCGTTCTTCTCTGGATCTCCAAGATATTCTCAACACTACAGTAGCGGAAGTGCGGGAGTTTTTGGTAACCGATCGCGTGCTGATTTTCCGCTTCCGACCAGACTGGAACGGAGATGTGGTGGTGGAGTCGGTTGCAGAAGGATGGATGCCACTCAAAGGGATGGGAATTGACGATTGCTGTTTTGCCACTACTTACATCGGACAGTATTTAAAGGGTCGCATTCGCGCCATAGAGGATATTCATGCTTCTAATTTGAGCGAGTGTCACCTTAATTTTTTGGAGAATTGTCAGGTGAAGGCAAATTTGGTGGTGCCGATTGTCCAGCAGGGAATAGAACCGAGGGAAGGTAACGGTTCTTGTCAAGTGCCGAAGTTGTGGGGTTTGCTGATTGCCCACCACTGTTCGGCACCCCGCCAGTGGCAGCAGTTTGATGTGGATTTGCTTAGTCAGTTGGGTACTCAAGTGGCGATCGCGATCGAACAATCTTTACTTTACCAGCAGCTAGCTGCGGCCAACCAGCGGTTGGACGGGTTGGCGAATTTGGACAGTCTGACTCAACTAGCTAACCGCCGCCGTTTTGACGAGGTGATCAACCGAGAATGGGAGCAGTCGAGCTCTTCGGAACCGCTATCTTTGATTCTGTGCGACATTGACTGTTTTAAACTTTACAACGACAATTACGGCCACCAAGCCGGGGATGCTTGTTTGCAGCAAGTGGCGCGGGCGATCGGGGATGCTTGCACAAACGCACCCGCAGAACGCCTTTATTTGGCTGCTAGGTACGGCGGCGAGGAATTTGCGGTAATTTTGCCAAATACAGATGTCGTCGCTGCACAGGCTGTTGCCGAGGGAATCCGCAGCCGCGTCAAAGCCTTGGCAATTCCTCACATCAAGTCTGTTGTCAGTGATTCTGTGACTCTCAGCTTGGGAGTTGCGGCAGTTTCGCCAAGTCAAAACTCCCCGAAAATGTTGATTGAAGCTGCGGATAAGGCATTGTATCGAGCTAAGTCTGGCGGGCGCGATCGAGTGGCGATCAGCCAGTAATTATTAGTTGTTATTGGTTATTGGTTATTGGTTACTTGTTATTTGTTGGTTATGAGTAATTTGTTTCTCCTAACTCATAACCAACAAATAACCAATAACTAAAGTAAAGTGATATCGCTAAGTGCGATCGTACTAGCTTCCACCCCTACCAACAGAACTAACCGTTCCCCACTTGCTTTACTAATTAAAGTGCCTTCGGTAATTTGAATTTTTGCCCAATTCCCAATTGGTTCGCCTTTATATTGTAGCACATCCAGCCCTTTTGTGAAATCAGAAATAACATCAAATTCGCCGTTATTTTCTAACACAAACGTGTCATTCCCTATGCCTCCAATTAGACTATCATCCCCCAAACCTGAGATTAAAATATCATCGCCAAAACCGCCAATGAGAGTGTCACTGCCAGCCCCGCCAAAGATAGTGTCATTTCCCTCGCAGCCATCCAGCAAATCGCTACTTTCATTCCCACTTAAGAAATCATTGCCAGCACCTCCGCAGATAGTATCACTGCCCAAATTGCCGTACAGAAGATCGTTTCCTTTGCCACCGAACACAATATCATTACCTTTACCGCCAAATGCAGAATCATTACCTTTACCGCCCTGGATAAAATCAGCACCTTCATTGCCAAAAATTAAGTCGTTTTCTTCTTTGCCATTTAGGGAATCGTTACCACGATTGCCAAAAATGATATCTTCACCTTCACCACCAACAATGATGTCATTATTCTTGCCTCCCAAAAGGATATCATTCCCCTTGTTGCCGTCAATAAAATCATTGCCTCGGTTCCCGTAAAAGATGTCGTTTCTTTCACCGCCATAGAGGTTATCGTCCCCTAAATTCCCATCGAAAAGGTTCTGATTCGGACTGCCGTAAAAAGCATCATTTTCCCCGCTGCCTAACTGAATTTCACCGCTACCATTGCTGTTGATAGTATTGTCAACTGGATTGGGTTGGTTGAAATTGGGCTGCGGAATAGTATCGCAAATGCAATCGCTTTCCATTGGCGTGGGAGTCGGTGTTCCCGATGGCGTGGGAGTCGGTGTTCCCGATGGCGTGGGAGTCGGCGTTTCCGATGGCGTGGGAGTCGGCGTTTCCGATGGCGTGGGAGTCGGCGTTTCCGATGGTGTAGGAGTAGGTGTTTCCGATGGTGTAGGAGTAGGTGTTTCCGTCGGAGTCGGGGTTCCCGTTGGAGTCGGAGTTTCCGTTGGAGTGGGCGTCGGAGTTTCCGTTGGAGTCGGGGTTCCCGTTGGAGTCGGCGTTTCCGTCGGAGTCGGGGTTCCCGTTGGAGTCGGAGTCGGGGTTCCCGTTTCCATCGGAGTCGGCGTTTCCGTCGGAGTCGGAGTTTCCGTTGGAGTCGGAGTCGGAGTCGGAGTCGGAGTCGGAGTCGGAGTCGGCGTTTCCGTCGGAGTCGGAGTCGGAGTCGGAGTCGGAGTCGGAGTCGGCGTTTCCGTCGGAGTCGGAGTCGGAGTCGGAGTCGGAGTCGGAGTCGGAGTCGGAGTCGGAGTCGGAGTCGGAGTCGGAGTCGG
>NZ_JAUBSD010000005.1:40577-57578 GCF_036704575.1 Microcoleus sp. K5-D4 | reverse complement strand
GTCGGAGTCGGAGTCGGAGTCGGAGTCGGAGTCGGAGTCGGAGTCGGAGTCGGAGTCGGAGTCGGAGTCGGAGTCGGCGTTTCCGTCGGAGTCGGAGTCGGCGTTTCCGTCGGAGTCGGCGTTTCCGTCGGAGTCGGCGTTTCCGTCGGAGTCGGAGTCGGCGTTTCCGTCGGAGTCGGAGTCGGGGTTCCCGTTGGAGTCGGAGTCGGGGTTCCCGTTGGAGTCGGAGTCGGGGTTCCCGTTGGAGTCGGAGTCGGGGTTCCCGTTGGAGTCGGAGTCGGCGTTTCCGTTGGAGTCGGAGTCGGAGTCGGAGTCGGAGTTTCCGTGGGAGTGGGCGTTGGAGTCGGAGTTTCCGTTGGAATCGGAGTCGGAATCGGAGTCGGAGTGGGCGTCGGAGTTGGAGTTGGCGCGGTAATATTAACGCTGAAAGTTCCTAAACTCGTAGCAGCTACAGGATTCCCAGCAGTATCTTTAACTTGATTACCTTGCAGATTAATACTGTAAGTTGGGTTATTATCTGCAATATCCCAACTTCCCCCAGGCGGAGTAAATGAATAAGTAGCTGTCCGCGCCAAGCCATTAGTATTAGTATCAACACTGACAAAGTTAACAGGAATACCACCGCCCGACCAATTGATTAAAAAGTCAGAACTGTCTAGATTTGTAACATCGATCGCACTATTATCGTTAAAAGTAACAGTAAAAGCTTGAGTGGTTCCCCCCGCCACCGTAATATCAGCAATAGTCGTCGGATTGACAGTTGGGGCGATCCCATCAATTACTATTGCCTTATTTTGACCCAAGGAATTAGCTGCACCCGGATTCGGCAAAGTCAAGACAGCATCAGCATTGGTAGCATTCTTAATAGTACCGCCGTTGAGAGATAAAGCAGTTGTCGAGGTATAGTCTAAGTCGAGACTGCTATTGCCGGCTGTTACTGTGTAATTAAATGTCAGAGTATTGCTGCCGCTGCCACTGGCATAATTAATGACAGTACCTGTACCGCCTGTGGCTAAAGTAAGCTGCGGCGTACCTGTAACAGTAACTGGTTGACTGAACGTGAGGGTAATGGGAATTGTTGCACCGATCGCGTAGGTTCCATCTGCCTGATCGGATGTGATATTAGTAATAACAGGTAATGGACTAACTGTAATGCTGGCTGTTTCGCTGGCTGTACTAAAAGGACTAGAAACGCCATTAGTTTCTAAATCCCCTGTCACATCTGCCGTGCCGCCGTTAGTGCCGGTGATTCTATCCCAAGCATTGAAGGTAATGCCGTCAGTAACTGTTCCGGTGTAGTCGGTATTGGGAACGAAGCGGAGGCGAGTTGTCGCGTCGGCTGCTAACAACAGTGCAGTTGTAGCCGTAGGAATGGTAGTAATATTGTTCCATGTTGTACCGTCTGTGGTATATTGCCAACTGCCATTGGTCGTATCTAAATTGGTGAGGGCGATGCCTCTTGGACGAGGGGAAATGGCGTCGTTGGGATCAGTAATTTGAGTGCCGATAATCGCTGATATTAATGTGCCGCTGTTGTTGGTTTCGTTGATATTAATGGCGGTTAAATTAGGCGTGCCGGCATTGTCTAAGACTGGGGAATCGTTGACTAGGACGCTGACTTGTGCTGTTGAGGTACTGTAACCGTCGGTAGTTGTGTAGGAGAAGGTGTCGAGGCCGTTGAAAGTGGGGTTAGGAGTATAGACGACGCTGCGTTTGGGGTCGATCGCGATCGCCCTGACTGTATTGTCCGCATTGGGGTTAAAAGCAGGATCTGCCAACCCAGTGCTGGTGTTCAACCGGGCAATATAGTTGCGCGGCTGCCCGCCGATATTGGTGAATGGGCCGACTACTACTGGGTTGTTGTTAGCATCGATCGCGATCTCATAGACAGCATTATCCGCATTGGGGTTGAAAGTAACATCTGCCGTGCCGTCGTTGCTGTTCAACCGGGCAATATAGTTGCGCGGCTGCCCGCCGATATTGGTGAAATTGCCACCTGCAACTAGGTTGTTGTTAGCATCGATCGCGATGCCCTCGACATAACTATCGGCATTGGGGTTAAAAGTAGCATCTGCTGTGCCGTTGGTACTATTCAACCGGGCAATTCTGTTGCGCGGCTGCCCGCCGATATTGGTGAATCGGCCGCCTACTACTGAGTTGCCACTAGCATCGATCGCGATCGCATAGACAAAATTATTCGCATTGGGGTTAAAAGTAGGATCTGCGGTGCCGTTGCTGCTGTTCAACCGGGCAATATAGTTGCGCGGCTGCCCGCCGATGTTGGTGAAAAAGTCTCCTACTACTGGGTTGTTGTTAGCATCGATCGCGATCGCGTAGATTCTATCATTCGCATTGGGGTTAAAAGTAGGATCTGCCGTGCCGTTGCTACTGTTCAACCGGGCAATTCTGTTGCGTGGCAGCCCCCCGATATTCGTGAAATCTCCTCCTACTACTGCGTTGCCGTCCGCATCGATCGCGATCCCCCAGACAGCACTATCCACACTGGGATTAAAAGTAGGATCTGCCGTACCGTCACTGCCATACAACCGGGCAATTCTGTTGCGTGGCTGCCCCCCGATATTCGTAAAATATCCTCCTGCATAAATCCAGTCATCAACAGTAACAGTGCCGCCTGTTGGTTGAGTAACACTCTGTACTTTCAGCGCCTTTGTGCCACCAGTATCGTTTGTCAGCACATTAATTTTAATATTAGGAGTCCCGACAGTTGCGATCGCATTGTCGGGAGTAGCAACAGGCAAGTCATTAACAGCTATCCTTCCCAAACGAAATGTAGCGCTTCCCTGGTCAGTATTGTCCCCAAAAAATAGGAAACTCGGCAATCTGTAAGGATTGAAAGGTAAAGGAGGAGAACTTGCAGCGGGGTCAAACTTGATTGGACGCAGCGGCCCTGTGAGGATTGCAGTTGGGTAATTATTAACAAAAAGTTCATAATTGCTGCCTTGTACTTTTAAGACATAATTGTTATTTGAAGTAAGATCGAATCCCGCCGGAAGTGTAGCCGTTTCAGCTTCGACAAAAGTATCTGACTGACCAAAAATTTTATTGTTTTTAAAACCCAATTCTAAACCGTTTAAGCCGTCGCTGCTAATAGCTGTGACGCTAAAACCCGCGCGGTTGGGGTTGCTAGTTTCTGTGGGAATTGCTGCATTAAAAGATATCGTATAACCAGCGGTGCGGTCTAATGCGGCGGCGGTGAAAGGCGGCAGTATCACCGGCGTAGGAGTAAGTAGCGATTGTGGATCGTAATTGTTGTAACCCGCATAGCCAGCATTGCTATTAGGAGTGTAGATGGTGGCAGTATTGATGCCCGTCGAGTTTGGCGTAAACGCACCCGTAGCCAGAGAAGCAGTAGAACCGGGAAGAAAAGGGGGCGTGGGAAGTGGTGTACCGGGGGGGGCTATCTGTCCGTAAGCAAGGGCGGTGCCGTTGGGCGTCCCTATGCCGGGGGGCGTTCCGGCGGGAAGGTTGGTAATCGCGTCGTAGAGGGTAATATTGGGCATGATATATCTAAAGGTAGATGATTTTGCTGAGTTTGATAATGTCAAAGCCTAGCAAATTTACTAATGAGTGTCACCGTTTTTGTACCTGCTGTCAAAAAACTTACGCAATCTTTAAGTTTTGGATAATTCCTGCACCACAA
The DNA here is from genome assembly GCF_036704575.1 of Microcoleus sp. K5-D4. Classification (NCBI taxonomy): domain Bacteria; kingdom Bacillati; phylum Cyanobacteriota; class Cyanophyceae; order Oscillatoriales; family Microcoleaceae; genus Microcoleus; species Microcoleus sp. K5-D4. Next base: position 53,917 of record NZ_JAUBSD010000005.1, on the reverse strand, counting down.
AAAAGCGATCGCACTAACTGGCATAAAGTTAGTGCGATCGCGGTACTATGAATCAGCTATTTATCTATCAGACTCGGCGCGGAATTTTTACGCATTTTCATGGATATTGTTACAAAACTTTACCGTGAGTAGCGTACAAATATTCAGAAACCACGTTTCTCTACCTGAACTCTCTTTTTTTATTGAACCGCAGAGGGCGCAGAGAGCACAGAGGAAGAGAAGAGAGTAAGAAAGGAGTTCACAAGTGATGAGGGATTGCTATGCCAATGCCCAATGCCCAATTCCCCACCTATTTAGCTAACAGTTTTTGAAACACCTGATACATATCCTCAGCCAACTTTTTAGGATTCCACAAAGGTGCGAGATGTTCTGGCTGCTTAGATTTTAATAAATGCTCTTTCACCGCATTTCTGAAACCCGCATCACGGCCAAACTTAACTCCCCACTGCGTGTATTCCTCCCAACTCCACGCCGCACCAACATCAAGATTTGCACTTTTCAGAAAAGCGTAACCCATGCGCGAAAGATATTGGTCGCCGGAGCGAGTTACCACTGGCAAATTCGCCCACAAAGCCTCTAAATTGTGAGTCCCGCCGTTGTAAGGATACGAATCTAAAAGCACGTCGGCTACATAATAAATAGCCCGGTGTTCTTCCTCACTTCGGGTTTGACCTATAAACTTAATCCGAGCAAAATCTACTCCCTGAATTTCGCATTCTTGGCGGTAAGTGCTGTGAATAACGTCGGGGTCGCCTTGACCTTTGCGGATTAAGACACTATCTGGTACTTCCTTCAGAATTGTAACTTGAGCTCGTACCATTTCTGGATTGGTTTTTCTACCTGGCGCAACGCACAGATAAGTCATTTGATCCAAGCCAATTCCGAGAGCGTTTCTAATCGCCTCTCGATTCACAGGAATGCTTTGCAGTGCGCCAATTGCTACCGAACAAGCAGGCAATCTTACTAACTGTTCTAAGTAATTTTTTTCCACACCAGGGGGGTGAGTGTGTTCGTCGCACAGAAAGTAGTGATTATCTGAAATGTAGGGTGCGTCGAATCCCAGCCAAGAAACGCAAATTCCCGCAGGATATTGATACAGCACTTCGACATTTGTTGGCACTGTCATTGAGTCTAAGTCTATCAAAACATCCAAGTTGTCTTGCACTACTTCGGCGAAGATTTCACCGCCGTCAGCAAAGCCGTTTGGATATTTTTTAGGCCAGTAAAACTTGCCCGCCATGTCTTCAAACCGCTGCGTAACTTCATCTCGGTGGAGTTTCCCGGTGACGTAAAGGTGAACGTGGGGGGTGATGTGGCTTAATTCGCGAATTAAAGCTTCGCTGCACCAGCCTACTGAGTGGCGGCGGAAGTGTTTGGAAAGGAAACCGATTTTTAAAGGACGCTGTTCTTTTGTTTGGTAATTTGCTAGGTTGATTCTGTTAATGTCCTGGCGCTTAGGGACAGCTTTTTGGTAATATTCTTTGGCAATAAGTCTGTAGAAACTGGCATTCTTTTCGCGGTTGTCTCGCAGGTGAGAAACTGCAAACAGGAAGATTTCGTAGAGCAGTTTTAGTTCGATTACGCTAAAGGTTTCGACCTTTTCGTAGCAGAGGTTTTCGATTTCTTCTAGTTTCTGAATTGCCTGTTTGCTGACACCTGATTGCAGGTAGGAAAAGACGTAGGCTGTAGCTGACATGACTGGGGCATTTTCGCCGCAGTTTTCGCAGTATTTGTCGGCAACGCTGCGGGCTCCGGCGAGGTTGGTAGAATGGCTTAGCAAGTCGCACAGTTGTTGGTAGGCTTCGCTATATTTGGAGTTGCATTCGATCGCCTTTTCAAAATTGGCGATCGCCTCCAACGGCTTATCTTGTTTCTGAATGTGTCCCATCCGGCAGTAAACCTCTGCCCAATTCGGTTTTAAGGTCAAAGCTTGCTGATAGCTGGCTAAAGCTTCTTCCAGCCGCCCCTGCATGGAAAAACAACTGCCGAGGTTAGCGTGAACTTCCGGCCAGTCGGGCTTAATTTTCAGAGTGTTTTGATAATTAGTAATCGCTTCTTCGTACTTGTTTTGCTGTAAAAAAGAATTGGCTATATTGAAGTGCAAAACTTCTAAATGCGGCTTTAAAGCTACAGCTTTCTGATAGTAAGCGATGGCGGCGTCGAGATTGCCTTGTTGCGATCGCGCGCTGCCGATGTTACCGTAAGCTTCTGCCCAATCCGGCTTAATGGCGATCGCTTTTTCGTAACTTTCGATGGCTTCGTCGCGCTTTCCTTGGCTGAAAAGTCGATTACCTAAGTTAAAGTGGAAGTCTGCACCGACTAGCTGCGGGTTGAGTTCGGATGTTCTTTTAAAACAGGCGATCGCTGCTTCGATGTTGCCGTGTTGGTGATATACTTTCCCTAAATTCCAGTGAGCTCCCGCTAAATCGGGACTCAGGGCGATGGCTTGCTGGTAATGGGCGATCGCTTCTTCCAAACGCCCCATTTTGAAATACATACTGCCGATATTGGCGCGCACTTCCGCAAAATTTGGCTGCAATTCTAGGGCTTGAGAATACGATCGAATTGCAGCTTCAGTTTTGCCTCCTGCTTGCAAGGCATTGCCTAAAGTGACGTAAGCGTAGATGAAATCCGGTCGAAATTTTAGCGCTTGCTGACAAGCTGCGATCGCCTCTTTAATTTTACCTTGAACTAAAAAGTTTTCGGCGAGTTTATTGTACGGTTCTACTTCTTGAAAATTGGCAACTTGTCCGCTATCTGGAACATTGAGCGAGGTAACTTGATCGGAAAGTTCGGCGGGGTTTGTAAACGGAGTATTTAAAGTCTCCGTGGTTGGCGCTGGCGGCAAATTGATGCTCGAAGGCTGCAAGCCGTAGCCTTCATCTTTGTTGACAGATACTGGTTGCTGTTCGCCTGATTCTGTTTCTAATTCGATAAAGTTGCTGTCGGTAGTTTCCCGCTCTTTTTGTGCGATCAAACTCGATAGTTTCTCAGCAGCGCTGGCATCTCCCGGTTGCAATTGCAGCACTTTTTGATAGCAAGTAATTGCTGCATCTAACTTTCCTTGCTGCTGCAAAACGCTGCCCAGCATCATATTGACCGAACACAATTGAGGATTAATTACCAGAGCTTTCTGGTAATAATTGGCCGCCTGTTCCAATTGCCCTAACTTGTAATACATACTGCCGAGATTCGCGCTGGCTTCAGCAAATTCTGGCTGAATTTCTAAAGCTTGCAAGTAAGCTTCAATTGCCATTTCCAGCTTGCCTTGACTATGCAAAGCATTGCCTATTGTTAAGTAAGCAGGAGCAAAATTGGGTTGAAATGTAAGAGCGACATGGCAAGAGGCGATCGCCTTTTCAAATTCTCCTTGCAAAACATAAACTTCCGCCAACTTTTTATGAACTTCCGCATCTTCGGGATTGAACTCTAAAGCTTTTTGATAATTCTCGATGGCGCCACCGAGATCACCCTGATCTTTCCGCCAATTTCCCTTTTGAAAATAATCTCTCACGGCCTCTAAACCTACTAAAGAATTCCCGATCATTTGCTCTGCCACTCGTACAGGTTTTACACTAATAATATTCAACCATTCTACCCACTCTCGGGATCGCACCGACCAAGTACACCCTCGATTTATATATTCTACCTGCTGTCTTAAATGATTTTCAGCAGTGGCGCCGCCCGCACCCGTGCCCTCATTTAAAACTCCGACTATCGCCTCTAAAAACCGCCTTGTATATCCCTCCCAATCTGCGTTGCCCGCCCGATTCCAATTAGTTATCGATGCAAAATTTTTCACCCCTGACATGGAAACTAGACGGGCAAATCCAGCCGTTGTTTCCGGCAAAGCTGCCAATTCACTCGTCACAATGCGGCAACCGCTGGCCATCGCCTCCATCACGGCAATAGATGAGGTTTCCAAATAGGTATTTGGGTAAGCTAAAACCGCGACTGAACGCAGTTGCCGGACGAGTTCGGGTTGCGGTACGGAACCGACGTACTCGACGCCTTCTGTTTCCTGGCACTGGCGGTAAAGTTGACCGAAAAAAAGCTTGTTATCATTGTCGTCTATTTGGTGTACTTTCATGCTTGAAAATACTTTTAATCGGGTTCCGGGGACAGCTTGACGAATTTCGGGAAAGACTTTTAACAAAATATCGAGTCCGCGAAATGGAGTGCTGGTGTAAGCTAGAACGGGCGGTCGAGATTTATGAGAGAGGATAGAAATATTATCGGCGAAAATGTTAGCAAAACAAGGTGCGATCGCATTTCTTAAAACACAACTGCGATTAGAGTCAATCCCAAAGCGCCGATGAAATTGCTGGCGTTGCCACTCGCTGACAAATACAAAGGCATCGCAAGCATTGATTTCTCCCTGATTATTGAAATCTTGGAGGAATACAAAGCCCGGTTCGTTATGAATCCACAAAATTAACTTAGTTCGATGCCCCAAAAGCGGCTTAACTTCCTGCGCTTTGCCGACTATATTGACTATAACTAAAAAATCGAGCGATCGCAGCAATTCTAAATTAGATTTGTCCCCCACCCTGCGCCTGCAATCAACACCGCGCGACATCCCCGACTCGGAAGTATTGTTGAGCAAAAATACCTCGTTTCCCTGTGCAGCCAACGCCTCGGCTAGGTAACAAATAGCCGACTGAGTGCCCCCCAAAGGTTTGCAGTAAGGAGTTTCAATATTGTAATCCCAAGTGTAGGTATCGAGAAATCCGATTTTCATTCAATGGTATAATCTTAAAACTATTAAGGAGTACCGAACATGACCACAGAACAAGATCCCGTAAAATTGATGAAACAGCAAGTCGGCTTTGCTGCAGCCGATCGCGTAAAATCTGGTATGATTGTCGGACTCGGCACTGGGTCAACTACAGCTTATACTATTCAAGCATTGGGCGATCGCATAAAATCAGGTGAACTTAAAGATATCAAGGGAGTGCCGACATCTTTTCAATCAGAAGTGTTAGCCAAACAGTACGGAGTACCGCTGGCAACACTCGATGAAATTGATAGAATTGATGTTGCTATTGATGGCGCTGATGAAGTCGATCCCCACCTCAACTTAATTAAAGGTGGCGGCGCAGCCCACACCCGCGAAAAAGTAGTCGATTACCTCGCAACTCAATTTATTGTAGTAGTTGACAGTTCCAAAATCGTAGATAAATTGGGTTCGACTTTTCGCGTGCCCATCGAAGTTATACCGATGGCATTAACACCAGTGATGCGCGCCATTGAAAAATTGGGTGGCAAACCCGAACTCCGCATGGGCGTGAAAAAAGCAGGCCCAGTAATTACCGATCAAGGTAATATGGTAATTGATGTCAAATTTGATGACATTGCCAACCCCGGAGAAATGGAAAAAAGCTTGAATAACATTCCCGGTGTGTTAGAAAATGGTTTGTTTGTAGACTGTACAGATTTGGTTTTAGTCGGCGAAATCCAAGACGGAAAACCCGTAGTACGGGAGATTTCTAAATAGTCAAAACTGCCGCACTGGTGGTCAAAAACTCTTTGTGGAACAGGCATCTTGCCTGTTCAGGAGAATGCGGCAATATGCGAGTTACAATCCGCAAAAATACAAAAAACAAGGTTTTTTACCCTATAGCAACAGCCAAGACTATTAACAAGTTATTAATCAGTCAAACCCTGGGGATTGTTACATATTCCTTCTTCCTTCTTCCGACGGACATCGGACTGACATCCGTTACATCCGAAGAAAGCGAATCCGTTGCCGAACTTCCGACGGACATCGGACTGACATCCGTTACACCGTTAAAAAATCCGTTGCCGAACTTCTTTCTTCTATAGCTTTGACTTTGATTATGATGATGCAATATCGCAGATTCGGTCGCACAGAATTATCCATGCCCGTCTTTTCCTGCGGTGGCATGAGATATCAGTACAAATGGCAAGACGTGCCAGCCAATGAAATTCCCTCAGACAATCAACAAAATCTAGAATCGACGATTAGCTATTCGATTGAATGCGGCATCAATCACATAGAAACTGCTCGCGGTTACGGCACTTCCGAGATGCAATTGGGGTTGATTTTACCGAATTTTCCCCGCGAAAAGTTGATAGTGCAAACGAAAGTTAGCCCCAAACCGAACTCCCAAGAGTTTCGCGAAGAATTTGAGAAATCATTAGCTTATTTGCAACTGGAATACGTCGATTTACTGTCGCTACACGGCATTAATACGTGGGAATTGCTAGAGGAGTCTATGCGTCCGGGCGGCTGCATGGATGTGGCGAGAAAGTTGCAAGCAGAAGGCAAAGTTCGGTTTATTGGTTTTTCAACCCACGGCCCGACGGATGTGATTGTCAAAACAATTGAAACTAATCAATTTGATTATCTTAACTTGCACTGGTACTACATCAATCAAATTAATTGGCTAGCTATTGAAGCTGCTAAACGTCACGATATGGGCGTTTTTATTATCAGTCCTTCGGACAAAGGCGGTCAACTTTACAGCCCGCCGCAAAAATTGGTAGAGTTGTGCTATCCGTTGAGTCCGATGGTGTTTAATGATTTGTTTTGTTTGTCGCATCCGCAAGTACACACTTTGAGTTTGGGCGCCGCAAAACCTGAAGATTTTAACGAGCATCTGAAAGCTGTAGAATTGTTAGATAGAGCAGATGAAATTTTGCCCCCGATATTAGAAAAATTAGAAAATGCAGCAATTGATAAATTAGGAGAAGATTGGTTTAAGACTTGGCACGTCGGTTTACCAACTATAGAAAATACTCCCGGAGGTATTAATATTTATGTGATTCTGTGGCTGTGGAACTTGGCGCAGGCTTACGATACGATCGACTATTGCAAGATGCGCTACAACCTTTTAGGTAATGCGGGCCACTGGTTTCCAGGCCAAAAAGCCGATCGCCTCGATGAATTAGACTTGCGCCGCTGTCTAGCCCACAGTCCCCACGCTGCTAAAATTCCCGGTATTCTTCAAGCAGCCGATCGACTGTTTGGAGGCGAAGCCATCCAACGCTTGTCCCAAGAATAATCGCAAAAAAACCCGGTTTCGAGACAGAAACCGGGTTGATAAACCGGAGCACGTGAGTTAGTTACGCGCATACAATTAGCCTATACTTGAGAAACTATCACAACCATCGCCCATCCGTCTCATCCATTCGGGCGATAGGACTTTTTTTCTCAACTCGCTCCCATTTTGCTTCAATCTGAGATAAAACAGTTAATAATTCACTTAGGTACTTTTTATGACTCTCAAACGCCGAGATTTCTTGTATTTGATGACTGCCACGGTCGGAGCTATTACCGCAGGTGCTTGCCAAGCGTCAGGAAATAATGTATCGCAAGCAAGTCCAGTTGCAGAAAGTCCAAAAATAGCCCAAACCCCCGGGCCTTTTACACTGCCACCTCTTCCCTACGAATACAATGCTTTAGAACCGCATATCGATGCGCGGACAATGCAATTTCACCACGACAAACACCACGCCGCCTACGTTAAAAACCTCAACGATGCTGTCAGCAAATACCCGCAACTCAAAAATATCTCTGCAGAAAATATGCTGCGAGATTTGAGCAAAGTGCCGGAAGATATTCGCACAACAGTGCGTAACAATGGCGGCGGACACCTAAATCACAGTATGTTTTGGGAAATCATGAGTCCCAACGGTGGCGGCGAACCCACAGGGGCAATTGCAACAGCAATTAAGCAAACTTTCGGCAGTGTTGACGATTTTAAAGCAAAATTTAACGATGCCGGCGCCAAGCGTTTTGGCAGCGGTTGGGTTTGGCTAGTCCGCAATAAAGCCGGCAAACTTGAGATTACAACTACGGCAAATCAAGACACGCCTTTCATGGATGGCAACTATCCAATTATGGGTAACGATGTTTGGGAACACGCTTATTATCTCAAATACCAAAATTTGCGCGCCGACTACTTAAAAGCTTGGTGGAATGTTGTTAATTGGGCGGAAATTAACAAGCGCTACGAAAAGGCGAGCGCTTAGTTCAAAAAAGCTTGTTGTTGCGATCGATCGCAAACAGCCCAACAACAAACTCGGTTTGAAGTAGGTAGGCGCTGTAAAACGCAATTAAGTAAGTAAACGATTGTAAAATATCCTGAGCCTTAAGCGTGGCTGACTGAGCAATGTTTACATACTGTTAGATGGTTCGTTTAATGCCGCCTACCTACTTATCTTGAGATTCTGAGGTCAAACTCGGGCTGCCCTCAATGTACAACCCACCATCTACCTTTAACACGCTGCCCGCGATGTAGTCAGCCGCATCAGATGCCAGGAAAACTGCTGCTTTGCCTAAGTCTTCCGGGAAGCCCATCCGACCAAGAGGCATTTGGTTGCTAAACGACTCAAGCAATTCGTCGCTATACCAGCGTCGCTCACCCGGAGTGTCAGTCCACCCAGGCTCTAGGATGTTGACCCGAATTTTGTGCCACATCAGTTCATTGGCCATAGAAAGAACGAGGTGATGACAGGCTGCTTTGGTGGTGTTGTAGTCAATAGCACCCTTATACGGAAAATGAGCGTGCGGGGATGAGATATGAATAATCGATCCTTTGGCCTTCCTTTCCACCATACGGCGGGCGACTATTTGACATACGTGAAACACACCGTACACCCCTATTTCTAGTGTCCGCTGTAAATCCTCAAATTTAGTTTCCAGCAAGGTGTTTCGGACGCTAGCGATCGCATTTGTTACTAGAATATCGATTTGACCGAGTTCTTGCTCGCACCTATCGACCATCCTTTCCACTTGGTCGCGCTGTGAGACATCTGCTTGAATCGCGATAGCGCGACGGCCGAGAGAGTGAATCTGGTTGACTATTTCTCGCGCAGATGTTGGAGAATCGCAATAGTTGACACAAATATCTGCACCAGATTTTGCTAATTCAAGAGCGATGCCAGCACCAATTCCTTTCGAGCTACCTGTGACAAGTGCAATCTTATTGACAAGCATAGTTAGTATTGAAAAACGGCTATAGCTAGCGCACGGGACGCTCGAACTGCTGTACAACTTTCCGCAAGTAAACGCAGTGCCGCGCCCCCTGACTCGTCGGCGTTGTGAATGCTTCGACTGACTCAACTGTGCCGCCCAAATGCTCGATCGCCCTTTGTAACTCCGTTTCTTCCTCCACCGTCCAATTTCCACGGTAAAGTACAGCCAAACCGCCATTTTTCAGCAGAGGCAGCGCGCATTTAGCGCAGAGAGGAGCTGCTCCCACTGCTCGGAGAACGGCTAAATCATAAGCTTGTTTGTGCTCTGGCGCTCTGGCAATTTCATCGGCTCTCCCCAACAAAGTTGCAGCATTTTCTATCCCTAAAGACGGCACAACTGTTTCCAAAAAAGTAATTTTTTTGCGCGTAGAATCGAGCAAAGTAACTGATAAATGCGGCAGGGCGATCGCGATCGGCAGACCCGGAAAACCCCCACCTGTCCCGATATCGATCGCTTTCTGCACCGACTCGGCTGACAATTCGGGATTTTCCGCCGAATTGTGATTAGCTGGCAGTAGTCTTGCAATTCCCCGCAGAGAATCCCACAAATGTTTTTCCCAAAATTCCATCGGCTCAGTAATTCGAGTTAAATTCAAGGAGCGATTTCCCTCCACAATTAACTCATAAAGCCGCTGAAATTGTTGCTGCTGCGACTCATCCGGCTGCCAATTCAGCGTTTTTTGCCACAACTCGTTCATCTGGGGCAATACAGGCATTGTAATCTGATTCATCTTCTATTCCCACTCTTTTGTAAGCTCTGCAAATTCTCTGCACTTAAAAATGCTTCATAATGCGGTAAGCCCGCCCGCACTAACTAATGACTAATGACTAACAAAACTCGTTTCCTTAGCTTCCAATTTAGACCGATCGACCTCCTGCAAATCCCCGTGGTCTAAAGTCCAAAATCGGTCAGCAACGCTCAACAAATCGCTAGCATCGTGAGTTACAATCAACAAAGTCCAGTGACTTTTCAACTTACTCAACAAGCTTACCAACTGCCGACGCATCGACCAATCCAAACCCGCCGTCGGTTCGTCCAAAAGTAGCAAATGCGGCTGCCGAATTAGCTGCACCGCCAGGGCTACCCTCCGCTGTTGTCCGCCGCTCAAAGCGTGGGGAGAAGCGCGCAGCGGCAAATGTCCTAGTCCCACTTCTGCCATTGCTGAGTTAATTTGTTCTTGTCCCAATTCAGGATGACCCAACCGTAATTCTTCTAAAATTGTGCCACCGCAAAAATGTCTTTCTGGAAACTGGAACACTAAACCTCCTAACTGTTGCAAGTGTTCCGGTGTTAATTCCTGTTCCCGCCAACGGATGTCGCCGCTAGTTTTTTCCGCTAAACCTGCTAATATTTCTAATAGCGTACTTTTGCCAGAACCGCTGCGACCCACAATCAGCCCCATTTGCTGCGAGGGCAGTTCTAAGTTAATATTTTTCAGAATAGGATTCGGACAGGCGGTGGGATGATATACTAAGTTTTTTAGATAAAGCATTAACGGCAGTTGTTAGTTGGCAGTTGGCAGTTGGCAGTTGTTAACACTCAACAGTGAACAATCAGAAAAATAGTTATTGTTGGAGCGGGGAACTTCTGGTTGTGCTATTGATAGTTAAGGCTGTTTTTGGGTGGGTAGATGGCACACAATTATTTTACATAAATCTTAACAAAAATTTCCTTTTTTTCATGATTGGTGTTTGATTTTTCTGTTTTTTCATGGTATATTTTAATAATGAAAATCTGTCCTTTAATCTATTAAAAGTCACACTTACATTATTAAAATGTACCTCAAAAACCATAAAAAATCAAGCAAATTGCACTCTTTTTTTGGTCGCGGCCCGAAAGTCTGAAAATTTAACTCTCTTGTTTCTAGTATACAGTATATTACATTGAGAGAATTGACGATGACGAAAACCCCTTTAGCATCGCTTGGCAAGCAAATGTTAAGTTCTAAACAGACAGTGCGGGCGATCGCTCCTGCACTGGCGATCGCCCTCAGCATCTGCATTAACTCGGCATTAGCGGGCGATCCCTTTCGCAGCAGCAACCCGCAGGCGATCGGGCCCAACACCGAAACCGCTTTCAAAACAATGTTTCAGCAAGGGAACTACAAACAAGCAAAAACTCAAATTCAACAAGCACTATCAGCCGAACCAAACGAGCCGCTAGCCTATGCAATGGCAGCCTCCATCTCATACATCGAGGAGGACTTAAACTCGATGAATTCCTACGCGCAAAAAACCCGCGAAGTAGGCGAAAAATTGGCAAAAACTAATCCATTGCGCGGCAATATTTACACAGCAGCAGGTCACTTTCTAGAAGGGGCGAACATTATAGCCAAAGAAGGAACCGCCAAAGGCGCGCCCCAAGCTTTGAGTAAATTGCGAGTAGTATTTCAATACCTAGATGCCGCCGACAAAATAGCCCCCAACGACCCAGAACTAAACCTAATCAAAGGCTACATGGACTTAATGCTAGCCACAAACCTGCCCTTTTCCAACCCCAACGAAGCAATTCAAAGACTCGAACAAAAAGCCTCTCCCCGCTATTTAGCTTATCGCGGCATGGCAGTAGGGTATAGAGACTTGAAAAAGTACGATCGCGCTCTAGAATTTGCCAACAAATCCCTAGCAGAAACGCCCAATAATCCCGAAGTTCACTATCTAAAAGCACAAATTTTGTTTTCCCAATCCCAGGGAAAAGACGGTAACAAAACCTTACTTGAGGAAGCCCGAAAAAACTTCGACGCCGCCTTAGCAAAACCCGACCAACTGCCGCGCAGTTTAGTAGCCGAAATCTTCTTTCAGCAGTGCAGAACCCGTAACCGTCTCGACAGCCAATCTCGTGCCTGCGACCCGATGCGCGATAAAATTAGAGATGCAGATGGAGTCTGGGGGCCGGCGGCCTTACCACCACTATAAAAACACCAAAAAACTATGCAAGTAGAGTTTCGCGAGTTTAACCCCTTTGACCTCTGGATTTGGCTGAAGTTCAGCAACGTGCCTTCAAACGGTGAAAAACAGTATGTTGAAGAAGTGTTTGACTCTTGGTTTTTCTTGGGAAAACTGGGAGGATTTAATGCGGAAAATTTGCAAGTTCAAGATGAAGGCTTAGATATCAGTCAGATGAATTACGATGTTAATCTAGCCGACCAAAGCATGATGGCTTTAATGCACAATATGGGAGAAATGGAGTATCAAGGTTCTTGGGCTCGCTGCTGGTTTGATTTGGGCACTAGCGATGCGATAGGCCTCGATGTTTTGATTAATGTTTTCCAGCAACTGAGCAAAGAATTCGTAACGATTGAAAAACTCATTATTGGCGGGGAAAATAGAAACTGGCCCGTTGACACCAGTCGCCGTCGAGAGACTTTTGCTGCTGATAATTAGTCATTAGTGATTACTCATTAGGGGCGGATTCTACTCGTTACTAGGCTCTGCCTGGTAACACATATGGAGGCTCTGCCTCCTATTTTGCTGCTCCGAAAGCGAGGCAGAGCCTCTGGACATTGATTCCTAGGCAGAGCCTAGGAACCAGTTAACTGATGACTAATGACTGATAACTAATTATGCAAAAAGGTACAATTCGCGTAATTGTTTTAGGATTAATTCGAGCTGGCGATCGCATTTTCGTGTCAGAATGCGAAGATCCGGTCAAACAAGACACATTTTACCGAGCTCTGGGCGGTGGCATAGAATTCGGAGAACACAGCATCGACGCTTTGCAAAGAGAGTTTCAAGAAGAAATTAAAGCCGAGTTAACAAATATCAAATATTTGGCTTGTTTGGAAAATTTTTTTATTTTTAATGGCCAAGCCGGACACGAACTAATACAACTCTATCAGTGCGAATTTGTCGATCCCAAATTTTATGAATTGGAGAGTCTAGCCTTTGCAGACGGAGATTGGGTATTTACCGCACTTTGGATGCCGCTCGAGCGCTTTCGATCGGGCGAATTGCGCCTAGTTCCAGAGCAATTTATCGACTACTGCGAAGGCTAAAAACTCAACCACTACCAAAAAATACATACCTGATATGGGGGAATTAAACCTAAAATATTTGCATTAGGGGCGGGTTTCACCTGAAATATTTGCGATAACTAACAGGATGAATAAACCCGCCCCTTCCTTCCGCCCAGCGCGTTACCTTTCTCTATCTTACACTAGGCAGAGTCCGCAACAGCTCATAAAGCAAAGAGTTGATAAAACCGAGGGCTATAGCACCCAGCAAAGCACTCCAAATTCCCCACCGCAAGCGAAATCCATCCACTAGCCAAGCCGCCAATCCAAAGATAATCGCGTTGATAACAATTATCCACAAACCAAAAGTTACCAACACCAATG
>NZ_JAUBSD010000005.1:0-40477 GCF_036704575.1 Microcoleus sp. K5-D4 | reverse complement strand
AAAACCCAAAACCACAAAAAGCGGCCGCACCAAAGCATTCAGCAATCCAAAAACCGCCGCCGAAATCATCGCTTTTCCAAAAGTGTCAATGTCCACCCCGATGGGCAACTTGGAAATAATAAAAAAGCTCACCGAAGTTACCAGCCAAGCAATTGCCAGCGAAACGATATCCATGTGTTCATCTCCTTAAAAAAGCTAAACATTAAATCGGAACAACAGCACATCCCCCTCTTGTACAATATACTCTTTTCCTTCACTGCGAACTAAGCCTTTTTCCTTAGCTGCATTCATCGCGCCCGTAGCAACCAAATCTTCATAACTCACAGTTTCGGCCCGGATGAAACCCCGTTCAAAATCAGAGTGAATCACCCCCGCAGCTTGCGGTGCTAACATTCCCGCGATAATCGTCCAAGCGCGAGTTTCTTTTGGCCCGCTAGTAAAATAAGTCCGCAAACCCAATAATTCGTAAGTAGCTCGAATCAGAGATTTCAAGCCCCCTTCTTTTACCCCTAGAGATTCTAGGAAATCCGTTCGTTCTTCCTCGGATAACTCCACCAATTCTGACTCAACTTGCGCCGAAACTATGACAACTTTAGCATTTTCTGCTTCTGCTACTTCCCGCACTTGTTCGACATAGCTATTTCCCGTTGCTAAATCGTCCTCAGACACGTTAGCCGCATAGATAATTGGTTTGTTGGTGAGTAATTCTAAACCTTTAACTAATTCAGCTTCTTCATCTGTGAAATTGTACTGCCGCGCCGGTTTCCCAGCATTCAAAACAGCGACCAATTTTTCGAGCACATCCACTTCTGCCTGAGCTTCCTTGTTGTTGCGGGCAAGCTTGCGAGTGCGATCGAGCCTGCGTTCAATTTGAGCTAAGTCTGCTAAAATTAATTCGAGATTGATAATGTCAATATCTCGGATCGGATCGACAGAACCCGCAACGTGAATGATGTCGTCATTTTCAAAACAGCGGACAACATGGACGATCGCATCTACGGCCCGAATGTGAGACAAAAACTGATTTCCCAGTCCTTCCCCCTGACTCGCCCCCTTCACCAAACCCGCAATATCGACAAATTCCATCCGCGTCGGCACAGTTTGCACGGAATTGGAAATATTGCTCAGCACCTTCAACCGTTCGTCTGGCACTGCCACGATACCCGTATTTGGCTCGATCGTACAGAAAGGAAAATTAGCAGCAGTCGCCTTGGCATTAGCAACCAGAGCATTAAACAAAGTAGATTTGCCAACATTAGGCAGTCCGACAATTCCGGCAGTAAGCATAGCTATTTAGAAACATATCACTGTTTCAAAATATCATAAGCAATAGCAATATATCTGACTTGTCCCTTCTAACTTCTACAGCTAAGCTTGAATAAATATCGAACTTGAGGTAGATGGCTCCATGGTTAACAAGTTGTTAAGCAAAGTAACGCTCGCTGTGGGGCTGTCGCTGCCCCTGTTAGCGCTGACAGCAGCTAGCGTTTTCGCTCAGATGGTCAAAATTTCGGTGGTTAACAACAGCGGTAAGACGATGACAGCAGTCTATATGTCTCCTCCCGATAAGGATACTTGGGGAGAAAACGAGCTAGAGGCCCCCATTGCCGATCGGGAAAAGGCAGATTTTGAGTGGAATCGAGCTGACTACGGTGGGTCGGAGGCGGGCTGTATTTTTGATGTCAGGGCCGAATACCTTGACGGCAAATCCACTGATTTGGAGGCTGTTGACCTTTGTAAAGAGACTGCGCTCAACTTCAATTAATCGATAATTTAGGCAAAAACCGAGTTTTTTCAAGTCTGATATTCAACAAAATGATTGGGGACTTGGGAGAAACCGGTTTTTGCGATCGACCTCACAAACAATCTTAAATTTCGCGATCGACTAAAACATAATTTAAACAGGTTCAGGGATTGTCTGAGGAATCGGCCCCGGAACTGTTTGAGGAATGGGAGAGGGTACAGTTTCCGGCACCGGTTCGGGAATGGGCTGCGGAATTGGCGCAGGTACCGGTTCCGGTACTGGCCCGGGAATGGGTTCGGGAACGGGGCCCGGCACTGGTGGCGATGCGGGTATAGTCGGCAGCCCCGGTTCGGTGCTGGGAATCTGCGGGCCGGGAAATGGAGTAGGGTTGGGAAAAATCACGACAATTCTATTAATAACTCGATACAATTAGCGTAGATAAAAAACTAAAAATACGGCATCTATCTAAATAGTGAAAATTTATTAAAGTTGATATTTTGCACCATTTTTAATCAGCTTTTTGGAGTAGACGAAAGCAACCGGGTTTATCTGTATTTAATTTTTTATGCTGACCGAAACAAATTTGGTCACAGGCTCACGGTACAGGCCGTGAACCCTTGAAAAAAGCATAGCGTACTCATCACCTGCGATCGCTACAGCCCGTGGGAGCCATTCTTTAATCTAAAATCTAAAATCTAAAATCGCGCAATCGATCGCCCTCCGAAAAGCCTTGCCAGCCTGTAGTTTTGGACGACACCTAGCCAAAAGTACAGGTTCTGTCCCGTACTTTCGGCCAGTTGGGAGCTGGCCTTTTGGCTAATTTAAGACTGAACTAAAAGCTAGGAACTTTTTGGGGACTGCTCTCTTAGAATCAAACCACGACCAGCCCCAAAATTTAGTTGAAATTCAACAACTAAAATTAAGCTTTATGACACAGAGTGATGAATTATATCAAAAGCTGTTAGAGCTTGATGAAGATAGTCTCAAGGCGCAGCTTGGAATCAGAGTTCAAGAAATAGCGAGAGATCCAACGGCAAGATCGGCTTCTTTAGAAAGTCTTGATGAGGCTCTAAGTGCTACTCCGAGAGGTGGAAGTCCCGATCGTGCTGATGTCAATTTTGGCGATCGCTATTTCAAGCAGCTAAACGTCAAAACTCATAACTTAATGTGTGGCGAACTGTTTGACGATCAAGAACTAAAAGCTAAAGTTCTGGCAAGCTTTAAAGAAAATTCTGATCAAGGAGTCGCACTTTTAGCGCCGATTTTAGCGAGTCACTTCAATATAGCTTTGTCCCTCGCTGTACTTGCTGCTACGTTGATTATCAAAACGCTTTGTTCAGCTACTTCTACAATTGCTTCGGCAACTTCAGAGACAATCTGCGGAGTTTGGAAAGAAAACTTAGGTGATGAAAAGGATACGCCAGACAGCAAGGAATTGCCAGTGGCAAATAGCCTTGCATAGAAACTGGTAAATTGAAGGGCGATCGCTTTGCTCTTTGGGTTGAAATGAGACAGCAAAAATATTAACTTTTTAAGGGTGCATGAACATGAATCAAGATAGTCTTTTAGTAACCACGCCTGCATACATTGAACCGTGCGATCGCATCAATGAAATAGATAATGACCCAGCTCAACGGCGAGCATTGGAAGAAGTAGGCGCTCGCGGTACAGTTAAACTTCAGGAGGCTCCCGGCTGTTCCACGGCTGTAGTCCGCCTGCTCGACAAGCAGCTCATCGAAGAGATGAACAAAATAGTCCCAAATTGCCTTGTAAGTTTCGCGGAGCTCAACGTAGATATGGGTGAAGGTGTTCATCCATTTCTTCAGTTGCCTGCACAAGAAGCTCTCGCTCGTGCTATTAGCGATCGGGGTGAAAAACTGATTGTAAACTCAGCTTATCGAACGATTGCTCAACAACTATTTCTCTACAACTGCTATCAAGCAGGACTGTGTGGGATTACTGCTGCTGCACCTCCAGGTCAAAGCAATCACCAAAGTGGATTAGCAATAGATATCGAAGACCCCGAAGCCTGGATAACCGATTTGGAAGCTCACGGCTGGCGGTGGCTGGGTGAATGGGATCGACCTCATTTTGATTTTGTTGGTGATGGCTTGCGGGACATTGGTGGTACTGCTGTGTTAGCGTTTCAGCGGCTTTGGAATCGACACAATCCCAACGAAAAAATTGACGAGGATGGTGCTTATGGGTCGCTCACTGAAGAAAAACTTAACAAATCACCTGTAGAGGGTTTTTGAATAGTTGAGAATCTCAATGAGAGTTGAGATTTGAGAATTGAGTCCACCTACAAAATGCCAGGATAAATCACGATGGAACGGGTGCTGGAAATCTTCCCTGATGGAAGTGTTTATGAAATAGAAGGCGAGGTAGCAGTAAAGGCGATCGCCACCAAAAGACAAGTGAAATTGCTCTCAAAAGCTTTGCGATTCACATTAGCTAAAACATTTAGTATTGCTCCTCCCGATAAAGTTCCTCCTCAAGTTATGGAAATAGCCGCTCGCGGAGGGATGACAATCAATCAAGACGGGGTGAATTTGATTAAATCCTTTGAGGGAATGTATCTGGATGCCTATCTTGACCCCGTTGGCATTCCAACGATCGGATACGGACACATCAAAGATGTAGAAATGGGCATGACAATTACCGAAGCAAAAGCTGAGGAGTTTTTGCGACAGGATTTGGCAGATGCTGAAGCTGCTGTATCATCAGATATTGTCCAAGTTTCTCTGGATAGCAATCAATTTTCTGCGTTAGTCTCTTTTACTTTTAATGTTGGGTCGCAAGCTTTTGCTGATTCAACTCTTTTAAGGCTTTTAAACCAAGGAGACTTTCAGGGAGGGGCTGACCAATTCCCGCGATGGAATAAGGGAGAGGGCAACCAAGAATTGGCGGGACTGACGCGACGGAGAAAAGCTGAGAGAGCTTTGTTTTTAGGGCAAGATTGGAAAGTTTTTGCAGATTTTCAAGAAGTCACAATTAGGTTATTGCAACTCAAGCAACCTCCCATGCAGGGAGATGATGTCCTTGGGGTTCAAAAAGCTTTAGCAGCATTAGGTTTTAGCATTGTAGCCGATGGAGTCTTTGGCGCAGATATGGAAAAAGCTGTCAAAGAGTTTCAACAGAAAGAAGGCTTGGCTGTCGATGGAATTGTCGGAGCCGGAACTCGGCAGAAACTAGGATTCCTGTGAAGTTATTTTAATAGTCGATCGAATTTAAAAATTTTTCGCAGTCAGGAATGCACGTCCTTTCTTAGATATTTGGGTTCTATGCTGACTGAAGTCCTAACTACAACCTTTTTTTGAATTTTGCAATAATAGCGATCCTTAAACACCCATAAACAAGTTGAGAAAATTATGACTGACGCATCTACTTTAATTGCATCTAATTTCCACGCCTTACTGATAGGAATAGACTGCTACCTCCCCAACAAACTATCTGGTATTGCTCCCCCCAAGACTTTACAAGGGTGCGTGCGCGATATTAACCATGTAGAAGCTTTCCTGAAAAATGCGTTGAAAATACCAGAATCGCAAATTTTGAAGCTAACGGCTTCTAATGCTAAAGGTTCAAAAGAACCAACAGAACCTCAAGAGCAGTTGCCTACTTACGAGAATATTGTAGCCAAGTTTAACGAACTTATTGAGAAAGCGCAACCGCAAGATCGAGTGTACATTCATTATTCTGGTCATGGGGGACGTGCGACCACAATTTATCCCCATATCAAAGGAGAAAATGGTGTTGATGAAACGCTGGTTCCCACGGATATTGGCAATTTAGAAGGTCGCTATGTACGAGATATTGAGTTAGCCTTTATCCTCAGAAAAATGGTAGATAAAGGGTTGGTTGTGACAGTGGTTTTAGATAGCTGTCATTCGGGAGGGGCTACCAGAAAAATTGGAGATGAATCGGGAATTCGCGGTGCACAAATGGGAATTATTGACACAATACCGCGACCTACAGATAGTTTAGTAGCGCCAGCCGAACAATTGATTGAAACCTGGAAAACTTTGACAGAAGGCAACAACAATACTCGCAATATTATCAGTAGTGGATGGCTGCCAGAACCAAAAGGTTACACTTTATTTGCAGCTTGTCGGGATGATGAGTCGGCATACGAACGAATTTTTGAGGGCAATGAAAAAAACGGTGCGTTGACTTACTGGCTGTTAGATTCGCTGAAAAAGTTGAGAACCGAAGTTTCTGCTAAAGTTATTCACGATCGCATTCTGGCTAAAATTCACAGCGTTGAAGAGCGGCAAACACCCATGCTGCAAGGAGACATCGAGCGCAGTTTTTTCGGCAGTAACTTCGCTGTTTCTCAGTTAACTGTACCTGTAATGCAGGTCGATGGTGCCAAAAATTGGGTACAGTTGCACGCAGGTCAAGTGCATGGTTTGAGCAAAGGATCGGAGTTTGCTATCTATTCATTGGGAACTGCCGATTTAACCGAAGTTGAAAAGCGATTAGCATTGGTAAAAATTACCCAACTCGGTGCAGTAAATTCTTGGGCGACAATCACCCAACTGTTAGGAGAAAGCTCGATCGAAGATATCGAAGATGGCGCACCAGCTTTACTGCTTTATCCGAGTGTTAAACTTGTCCGCAAGGTACGGTTGTTATTGCCCGAAGCAACAGATAAACCTCCAGCAGTCGATCAGGAAGTTGCGCTGCAAGCGATTGAGTCTTCAATGCCAGAAAGTAAGGGTTGGGTAGAATTAGTGTCGGGCGATGAAGTGGCTGATTATCTGGTATCTGTCAATGCAGCGGGAGAGTATGAAATTTTAACGCAAACAGGAACGCCCATTGCTAATTTGCGACCGACATTAAAAGCAACCGATCCCAATGCTGCTGTTAATTTAGTGAAACGTTTGGTTCATTTGTCTAAATATCATAGCACATTGGATTTAGAAAACCAGGATTCTGCGTCGCCTCTCAAAGGAAAAATTAAAGTCGAGTTATGTGCGTTACCGGAGGATTACGAACCGGGAGATAAGGAGGAATTACTACCCTTTAATACTCCCGGTAATATACCCACTTTAGATGTCGATCGATTTGCTGTTTTGCGTATCCGCAACGAGTCTTTCCAAACGCTTAATATCGCTGTTCTGGCAATTCAGCCCGATTGGAGTATTAAAAAAGGATATCCAAGTGGTGCAGCATTTCAGCCTTTAGATAAAGGAGGCGAGATTAAGTGGCGCATCAAGACAAGTCTGCCCGCAGGTTATGAAGAAGGCGCAGATATTTTGAAAGTTTTTGCCACAGTTGACGGAACTAGCTTTGACTGGCTGGAATTGCCTGTTTTAGATAAGCCAATTGCAGGGAAAGATGCGAAAAAAGCTACGACAAATTTAGGAAAGTTTTTAGCTGCTTTTTTTGCAAGTGATGGCGCTCCTCCTAGAAAAAATGTCAATTCTGCTGCTCATGCTAGTGAAGAATGGACGACCGAACAGGTCAAATTAATTGTGAAAAGAGGGGCGAGCCACCTCTAAATTTTACCAGCCGTAATTTTTGATTTTGAGGCATCTCACTTGGCTGATTTTTCAAGAGATCGAACTTACGCATAGAGGTCGAGAAACCGGGTTTTTGCGAAAATACTTCGTCGCAGCCCGCAGATTAGGTAAAAAACCCGGTTTCTGCGATCGGAAGGAACGAGCGATTTTGAGATGTTTTCTAATTTTACTATTTCAAGTACATGGGAGAAGAAGTAATGAGTTGGAGTTTAGACAGAACTAATTTCGATCGCAACATAGCCGTTGTCATTGGCATCAACAATTACCATCATGGAATTCATCGGCTGAAAACGGCTGTTAATGATGCTACAAAACTGGCAGATATTTTAGAAGAAGAATACAAATATCAAGAAGTAATTCGCTTGTTTCCTCCTCATTGTGAAGCGACGCTGGCACAACTTCAGGAAATTTTGTGGGAAAAGTTGCCCAAACAACTTCAGCCGACGGAGGGCGATCGCTTGTTATTTTACTTTGCCGGACATGGCATTGCCCGTAATAGTGAAGAGGGGCCAGCGGGCTATTTAATTCCTCAAGATGCTCAGTTGGGACAACTGGAAAGTTTTCTGCCAATGCGAGATTTAGACAAAGCACTTTCTGCACTCGATTGCCATCATTTATTAGTGGTGTTAGATTGTTGCTTTGCCGGACAGTTTCGCTGGTCGAAGAGAAATGTAATTCCAGTTCCAGAAACAATTCACCGGGAGCATTACGATCGCTATATTCGCTGTTCTGCATGGCAATCTATCACTTCTGCGGCGCACAATCAAGAAGCACTTGACTTTTTAAGCGATTTGAGAGAGGACTCTAACAATTCCGATCATTCACCTTTTGCTTTAGCGCTGATTGAAGGATTAAAAGATATCAAAGCGGATTTGACAGGAGATGGGGTAATTACAGCGCCGGAACTTTCTTTATATTTGCGCGATTGTTTGGTCGGTAAAGATGGAGTCGAATTGCAAACTCCTCAGCTTTGGCCTTTAGAAAAGCACGGTCGAGGCGAATTCATTTTTACCTTACCGGGTTTTCAGCCAGAAAATTTAAAACCAGCACCCGAATTGAATCCCGATAATAATCCCTATCGGGGTTTGCAATCCTTTGAGGAGAAACACGCACGTTGCTTTGGTGGCAGGACGGAATTGGTAGATGAACTATACCAGCGAATTTGCAAGTTTGAGCCATCGTCTAGCAAACTAATTGCGGTTGGGGGAGTTTCTGGATATGGTAAATCTAGTTTGGTGAAAGCTGGGTTAATTCCCTATATGCGAAATAACCATGAAAAAGAATGGCGAATTCTCAAACCGATGCGTCCTGGGAAATCTCCTTTTGCTGCATTGGCAAAGACTGTATTGCCGATCGCTAATGTTTTACCAGATGCAGATCGGGAGTATTTAAAGCAGTTATTTCGAGAGACAAAAGATAACCATCAAGGGTCGATAGACCTAGTTATGAAGTGGTTAGTTGATATTGTCACGGCTTGGAGCAAAGCTAATCCTGAAGTCAAATTGCTACTGACGATCGACCAATTTGAAGAGTTGATAACAATGAGTCGGAAGACAATTCGCGTGCGTTCGGACGCGGAATCAGAATCGACGAGGGAGAAGCCGGAAAACTGGTTATTTATAGTTTTTCGCCGCGATTCAAAAAGTAAAAATCCGGCTCCTTCACCACAAAAAGAGGAGGTTCGGGAAGAGTGGGAACAGTTTGTGCAACTACTGGCGATCGCGCTGAAAAATTGCCCGCAACTGTACATTATTTTAACAGTGCGATCGGATTTTAAGTCTCTATTTGACAAATCAGCTTTCCAAGAATATTGGGATTTGGCGCATTTTCCAGTGCGACCCATGCGATCCGATGAATTGCGGGAAGCGATCGAGAAACCGGCATCGGAAATGGCACTGTATTTCAAGCCGGATAATGCGGTCGAACGACTGATAACCCAAGTCAGTCAGACGCCGGGAGCCTTACCGCTGCTATCTTTCACCCTCAGTCAATTCTACATTAAGCTGTACGAAGCATGGCAAAAAGACGGTAAGGACGATCGGGCTTTAGAGATAAATGATGAATTTTATCAGCGGGGAATAGCGAGTTCTCTGTCCGATCGAGCAAACAAAATTTATGATGATTTACCGGATGATGCTAAAGCTACCATGCGTCGGGTGATGCTGCGAATGGTGGAAATTCAGGGGGGAGTCGCTGTTAGGCGACAGATTCCTGAGTCAGAACTTGTTTATAGGGATGATGAAGAAAACAATAGAGTACACACAGTCATTACCAGTCTTGTCGATGCTCGCTTAATCGTTAAAGGGAAGGAAACTGAAGAAGCTTATTATGAGCCGGCTCATGATTTTTTGGTGCGGGGTTGGGATCGGTTAAAAAACTGGCAAGAACAAGCACAAAAAACTCTACCTATTGAGGTAAAAAGACGTTTAACTCAGGCAGCAGTTGATTATCATAACAGAATTAATAATCAACCCCAAAAAACCGCTCGGCGATGGAATATCGATCCGCGTTCTAGTTTGTTAAAGCAGAGTGGACTTTGGCATGATGACCCCCGTTTAGCTCAAATAGAGCCAATGCTCCCGGCAGATGCAGAACAGCAATGCCAGGAGGAAAATAAATTGCGGTATTGCTTTCGACAGATTGGCAAATGGATTTATCATCGGATATTACAACCGCGAATTGAAATCACTGAAGAACCTCATCAGCTTAACCGCCGAGAAATAGATTTTGTGATCGGGAGCGTAAATCTCAGAAACGAAAACCTCGGGCGTGTAGCTGGAGGTCTGGCTTTGATACCAGTCGTTTTAGCGGTAATAATAGCTTTGATTGGAATTGGTCTGAGAAATGCACAAGTTGGTCAAATTAGAAGTTCTCGGCAAGCCGCAGAAGCCAACTTGCGATCGAACCAGAATTTAGATGCGTTGATTGAAATCTTGAGAGCAGGGAAGATTATAAAGTATTCGCCCTTAGTTAATCTTTCCAATCCTTTAGCATTAGTTAATGGGGATAATCCGCTGAAAAATCAAGTGAAAGAAACCCTACAAAAGTCAGTTTATGCCGTGAGAGAACGCAACCGCTTGAAACATTCAAAGGACGCTACCTATGTCATTGTCCGTTTTAGCCCTGATGGTCAGCGACTAGCTACAGCAGGGGATGATGGCACTATTGCTTTATGGAACTTGCAGGATAAGTCAGCGCCAAAAATGCTAAGGCATGAAGGCGAAATCAGGAGTGTGGATTTTAGTCCCAAGGATGAGCTATTAGCAACAGCAGGAGAAAGAGGCATGGTTCGTTTGTGGAACTTTCAGGGTCAGGAGTTGAACGCATGGGATGCTCGGATTGGTTGGATTAGAAGTATTAGTTTTAGCAGGAACGGACAGCTATTGGCGACTGCTGGAGAAAAAGGAACTGTTATCTGGAATTTGCAGGGTCAACCCTTGAGACAATTAACAGAGCAACTAAGAGTCTGGAGCGTTGATTTTAGCCCCAACGGTCAGTTTCTAGCTACCACTGGAATTGACAGTACAGTCCGCGTGTGGAACCTGCAAGGCAAGGAATTAGCAAAATTGGAAAGACCTCTAAGTCCACTCAGGAGTGTCAGTTTTAGCCCCGATGGTCGATTAGTTGCTTTTACCGGAGATTTTGAGCCAGTTCGTTTGTGGGACTGGCAAGCTAAGTCTGTTAAAGAGTCTGTTAAAGAATTAAATCAAGGTGGCCGGCATTGGGTGGTCAGTTTTATGAGTCAAAACAATAACTTACTAGGTATTGTAGGAGGTGGCGATGTAGCAAAAGAACAGGATAGTACGATCAGCTTTTTCGATTGGCAATCATTGAAGCAATTGACTGAGTTTCCACTGGTTCGATTGCTTATTAAACACATTAGTTTTAGTCCGAATGGCAACTTGCTAGCTACTTCAAGAGATGATAATTTAGTTCAATTGTGGGACTTACAAGGTCAGCATTTAGTTGAATTAAAAGCTGCTGGCAATCGGGCCAAGAGTGTTAGTTTTAGTTCAAACGGTCAGCTACTAGCAACAACAACAGATGACGGTACTATCCACTGGTGGAATTTGCAGGGGGAAGCAATCAAAGATCGCAAAGAAAATCTACCTTCTAACAACAGTTGCTATTTCAAGGATAAGGATTTGCAAGTGAAGATAGGTGAACAGAATACTATGGCTAACAAAGCATTTTTACAAAACTTGCAGGGCGAAAATTTGGCAGAAATATCAAAAGGGCATGACAATGGAATCAAAAGTATAAGTTGTACTTTGGATGGTAAGCTGTTGGCGACTACAGGCTCTGATGGTAAAGTCCGCCTCTGGGATTTGCAGCATCAGGAATTGAAAAATCAGAATCAACAATTCCTAAAATTAGTCAACGAATGGTCAGGAGAGCAAGGTTGGATCGATCGCGTGCAATTTAGTCCAGATGGCAAGCAACTGGCTACAGGGGGAGACGGGAGCGTTCGCTTGTGGAACTTGCGGGGTGAGCCTTTAGCAACATGGAAAACGGGTCAAGGTTGGATCAAAAGTATTAGTTTTAGCCCGGATGGCAAGCTACTAGCTACCGCAGGCGATAAGGGAAATCCTAAATTGTGGCGAATTGAATCATTTGATGAGTTGATGGAGCGAGGTTGCAATTGGGCGCGCGATTATCTGGCTACCCTTGATGAGAAGAATAGCGATCACCACCTCTGCGATGGTATCGGCAATTCTCAGCAGTAGATATCAATTCTTAGAGCGCGACACCTAGCCAAAAGTACAGGTTGTCCACCCGACTGAAGTTCAGTTCTGAGCTGACCATTTGGCTAACTTAATACTGAACTAAAAACTAGGAATTTTTGGGAGATGATTCTCTTAAGATTGAACTAGGGTAAGCAAGATAAGCTCAGTAAAGATGTTAATTCTAATTTGGGAGTGCTTCATGAACAAATATATCGCTTTAGTGTTAGCTGTTATGACGGTATCTCTGAACACTACATCCTCTGCTAAAATGTTCGACACCCCATCAAAAACTTCTACCGCCAATACCAATAATTCTCATCTGGCTTCTACAGATAATGTCCATTGTGAAATAGATAGGACGGCAGCCGATAAAAATGGCGATACAAAGCTGGTTACTTTCGCAAAAAATCTACCTGAATTATGTAAAAAAAAATATCCAGAGATTAAAGGTTTACTTGTTCAAGATGCTTACCAAGCTCCAAACAATATACAGATTGTCTTCGAGAATGGTGAGGGTTTTGCTCATACCGTAGGGAATAAAATAACTCTCTTTATCCCCTACTTTCAAGAGCACTCAGATGATTATGGGGCTGTAGTTCACGAGATGGCTCATGTAGCGCAGAATTATCAAAAATCCGTACCAGGATGGCTTGTTGAAGGCATAGCAGATTATATTCGATTTCGGATGGGTTACAGTGATTCGTCGAAACTCAGTTGTCGCAATAATCTACACTATAGTTCAAGCGTCTATTCGTGCGCCCCTGCATTCGTAAACTACATAGAGAAGACAAATAATGGAGTAATTGCCAAGTTGAATGCGGCTCTAAAGCAAGAAGGGTATAAAGATGAGCTATTTTCCAAATACACTGGCAAGACTGTGGAACAGCTATGGCAGGAATGTAGAAAAAAAGATTGTCAAGGCGGAGCTCAGAAGGCTCCATAACTTCCTCCTTCACAACAGCAAGCTGTAGCCAAGACGAGCGCCCCGTTTACTCTAGATCAATTCTGAAATTGCGGATAGATAAGACCTTTCATCCGTTCTTGAAAGAAGTGTTTGCCCGCCTGTAGTTTAGGGCGACCCCTAGCCAAAAGTACAGGTTTTTACCCAGACCGAGAATTAGTTATAAACTAACTATTTGGCTAAGTGAAAACTAAACTAAAAGAGAGTATTTTTGTCAACAGGATTCTCATAGGATAGAAGTTGTGCATAGAAGAGAGAATTTCCAAGCTGAATTTGGAGGGTTGAACAGATGCAGACAGTCACATACGGTTCATGCAGACAACAGGATTCCACCGAATATTCCTGCCTTGTGGGAATCAATCCCTCTTGAATAGCAGATCGCTAATCTTGTAGGTTGGGTTGACGTGAGAAAACCCAACCTCTACTTACACTATCGCTTAATCATTAAGGATCTCAACTATGAGTGATCATCAGCAGAAACAAGAAGCAACTGGTAGCCGTAACCAGATTATATTGGCAGTGATATCTGTCGTCGGTGTTCTTGGTGGATCTCTGTTTGCAAATTGGGATAAAATACACCCTTCCTCTTCTAAAACTCCGTTAACAAATTCGGATAAAGTAATCCATTCCTCTTCTACAGAGGTTCCAGCAGGAAACTATCTACTTACTTGTCCAAATAGGTCTGTAAAAGACGATATTTTGACTGCTAGTTGTTACAATCTGGAAAATAAGTTGCAAGAAAGTAGTTTGGCAAACCCCAAGCGTTGTATATTTGGTATTGAGAACAGCAAGGGTACATTAGTATGCAGAGAAGATCGTTGATTTTGTAGATTGGGTTTCCTCACGTCAACCCAACATCTTCTTCAGTCCTAAACTGCGATCGCCAAGGTACTAACCCCAGACTCGTATAAACAAAAGCCGATCGCCCTCCAAGACGCGCTCGGGCGATCGGGCCCAGTCAAGAAAGCAGCCGATATTATCGAACAGGTTGTATTGACTCGAAAGCCAGTCTTGGCTGAAAAATAGCCGCAGACTGTGGTATGATTTTATGCTTCAACTGAAACCACAGCCCCTACACAAACCATCAGTAAAGCAGTAGCCAGGATTTTCAACTGTTTGGGTTTCACACTTAAGCAGTCCATATTCAGTCATTTTAGAGACATTTGAAATTGAGACGGTGTTGCTTGTGGGCGATTGCAACGAAAAAGGAAGCAGTCGATGCGATCGCGGAATTGCCAGCAATGGTTTCAGCAATTAATAACGTCCAGTGAAACCTCGGCGGTTGCTATAATTCCAAATAATCAAATCAGGATTAAGCGTGTCACCAGCAAACTCTCAACAACAAACGCCTCTATTAGATGCCTTGCGCGATCGCACAAATCATCCGCACGCCCCATTCTACGCCCCCGGACACAAAGGCGGACAAGGAATCTCTCAACCCCTAATTGACTTATTCGGTGCAGCAGTATTTCGATCGGATTTGCCGGAATTGCCGGAGTTAGACAATCTCTTTAACCCAGAAGGTGCAATTGCCGAAGCTCAAGAATTAGCCGCCACAGCATTTGGAGCCCAATCAACTCGGTTTTTGGCAAACGGTTCGACTTGCGGAATAATCGCCGCCATCTTAGCAACTTGCGGCCCCAGCGATAAAATTATCTTGCCTCGAAATATCCACACCTCGGCGATTTCAGGTTTGATTTTATCCGGTGCAATTCCAATTTTTGTCAATCCAGAGTACAACCAGGATTGGGATATTGCCAACAGCATCACCCCAGAAGCCACAGCCGCAGCATTAGAACAACATCCCGACGCCAAAGCAGTAATGATAGTTTACCCAACCTATCACGGCGTTTGCGGGGATTTGCGGGCGATCGCCCAAATTACCCATCAATACAACATACCGTTATTAGTAGACGAAGCCCACGGCGCACACTTTAACTTTCATCCAAACTTGCCAGAACCAGCACTATCAGCCGGCGCCGATTTAACAGTACAATCAATCCACAAAACCCTCGGTGCAATGACACAAGCATCGATGCTGCACGTCAAGGGCGATCGCATAGATATCCAAAAAATAAATAAAGCATTGCAGCTAGTACAATCTACCAGTCCCAGCTACTTATTATTAGCATCCCTAGACGCAGCCCGCCAACAATTAGCACTCCACGGCAAAGAGTTAATGGCGCAGACTTTACAGCTAGCAGAAAAAGCGCGATCGCGCATCAGTCAAATTCCCGGCTTATCAGTTTTAGAACCGTTAAACACACCGGGTTTTGCAGCATTAGACCGCACCAGGCTAACAGTAAAAGTATCAGATTTAGGAATCACAGGATTTGCCGCCGATGATATTCTGCACTCTCAACTCGGCGTCACCGCAGAATTACCAATGCCGCAACATCTAACATTTATTATCAGCTTGGGAAATACAGAATCAGATATTGACAATTTAGTTAAAGCTTGTACTTTTTTAGAAGGAAGAAGTCAGAAGGAAGAAGGAAGTTCGGCAACGAGCACTGTACAAGATGTAACGGATGTAACGAATGTCAGGAAGAAGGAACAAGTCCGAGAGAACAAGTCCGAGAGAAGAAGTCCGATGTCTGAGGGAAGATTGGCCCACTCTCCCACTCTCCCACTCTCCCTCTCTCCCCCTCTCCTCTCCCCCCGTGAGGCTTTCTTTTTTCCAGCGGAAACAGTACCCGCAGACAAAGCAGTCGATCGCCTGTGCGCCGAACTCATCTGTCCCTATCCCCCAGGAATACCAGTCCTGATGCCCGGTGAAATCATTACCCCAGCAGCCGTTGACTACCTGCAACAAATCCTGGCCGCCGGCGGAAAAATCACAGGTTGCAGCGATCCCGGCCTCCAAACTCTCAAGGTTGTGCGACAGTAAATATTAAGGCTTGGGGGAAATTGGGAGAATTTCTACTTCTTCCGCGAGTTCCAACTTCGGTCTTCCTTCAATCAAAAATCAAAAATCAAAAATATAACTATGCTTTGGCCCTACGTCACTCCAGGCATCCCGGATGACTTATTTGAACGTTTACCGGGAATTCCCATGAGTAAGCGAGAAGTCCGACTGCTGTTAATCTCCCACCTGCGGCTGCAAGCAGATTCAGTGGTGTGGGACATCGGTGCAGGTACTGGTACGATCGCCGTAGAAACAGGTTTGCTGTGTCCCAAAGGTCGGATTATCGCCGTCGAAAGGGACGAAGAAGTAGCAAGCTTGATTCGCAGAAATTGCGATCGATTCGATCTCGACAACGTAGAAGTCATAGAAGGCAGTGCCCCGGAATGCCTGGAAAAGCTGCCCCAACCCCCCCACCGAGTCTGCATCGAAGGAGGTCGCCCCATTAAAGCCATTCTCCAAGAAGTCTGGCACTACTTGCAACCCCACGGTAGAGTGGTCGCCACAGCCTCGAATTTAGAAAATCTTTACGCCCTTTCCGAAGGCTTCGCCGAGTTACAAGTCCGCAACATCGAAGTAGTCCAGTCCGCCGTCAACCGCTTGGAGACTCGCGGCCTCAGTCAAACCTTTGCCGCCGTCAATCCCATATTTATTCTCAGCGGCGAAAAGCTGGATTAGAAGGAAGAAGAAGGCACGACACGAATTTTGACACGGATACACGAATTAATTCTGTAATTCTTAATCTTTTTTAAGTTCACTTAACCTTCATACTTAAGAATAGGGGCCACCATCGCTGGATTGACCGCCTGACTTGAGATATTGGATGACCGATGGGGATGGGGGTTAGTTGTGCAAGGGATCAACTCGTGCTCTAGAAAAATCCAAAATCTCAAATCCAAAATCCAACATCCAAAATCCAACATCGAATGATCCGCCGTCTGCAAGAGAAATTCATTTTATGCCTTGGTCTCGTATCCTGAGTGGAATAGTTGCGATCGCCCTTGCTTTGGGAATGATTATTATGGGCGGATGGTACTTCACCGTCGGCTTTGGAGTCATCGTCTACCTAGGCCAATTGGAATATTTTCAATTAGCCAGGGCTAAAGGTATTGCACCCGCTGCCAAAACTACCTTAGCCGTCAGTCAAGGGCTATTAATTACTGCCGCCCTAGCACCGGAACTCGTAGATGCCATGTTCCCCTTAGCGGGAACCTTAATCTGTTTCTACCTGTTATTCCAACCTAAATTATCGACGATCGCCGATATTGCCTCCTCAGTTTTAGGATTGTTCTACGGCGGTTATTTGCCCAGCTATTGGGTACGGCTGCGAGTCGGCCTCGACCCAGGCAATCTTGCTACAACCCAACTTTCGCAAGCAGTAGCAAGCAATTTGCCGATTAACATTTACCCGTCCCCGTCTTGGACAAATTCCAGCCACATATCTTTAGGATTGACTTCGCTGCTGCTGGCTTTCTTCTGCATCTGGGCCGCTGACATTGGGGCTTATTTTGTCGGCAAATTCTTCGGGCGCACTAGCCTATCCCACATCAGCCCTAAAAAAACCGTTGAAGGTGCCGTGTTTGGAGTTTGCGGCAGCATCGCCGTGGCAGCCGCTGGGTCTTGGTATTTACACTGGCCGGGGTGGCCGTATACTGGGGCTGCTTTTGGCTTGTTGATTGGGGTTGCTAGCCTGTTGGGAGATTTAACTGAGTCGATGATGAAGCGAGACGCCGGCGTTAAGGATTCGGGGCAGTTGATCCCCGGTCACGGCGGCATTCTCGATCGCACGGACAGTTATGTTTTTACCGCGCCCTTAGTCTACTATTTTGTGACTTTACTGTTGCCTGCGATCGACTCTTTTTTAATTAATCGGTAATTGGGCATGGGGAATTGGGCATGGGGAATTGGGCATGGGGAATTGGGCATGGGGAATTGGGAATTCGGTATATATTCCCAGGCTTTGCCGAGGACGCAGGTTAAAGTCAACTGTCAACTGTCAACTGTCAACTGTCAACTGTTAATTAACTAAGGCAAAACTCTAATTCCTCCCCGACAAACAATCTCCCCCGGACTCAAGATCAACTCTTCTATCTCAACTTCCGGCCCAAAATCAATTTTAAAACCATTGAAATCACTGCTCTTTAATTCTCCATCTATTTCGATTTCTGGTGATTCAAACATCAATTCGCGACCGCTGGCTATCCGCAAACCCGTCCGCAATACAAAAGGAATTTGCCTACCGCCAGCGCGCAAAATTGCAGCCGAAAGCGTCAACAAACCCGCCTCAATTATAATCTGCGAATTTTGCAACTTCAGCGACTTTTCCCTATCTGCCAGTGGCAGCATTGGCAGCAAAAATTCGCTCAAAGCATCAGCAAGCAAAGGCGCTTTCAGTGACGCATTCAAATCCGCTTGGCTGAGCCTCAAAACCCCTGTCACGGGAACGGATTCCAGGAGGCGCAGCGGTTGGCCTTTGAGAGCTTGACCGAGGTTGATGCGAATCCCACAGCCCTCTATGGCAACTTCTGTTAGGTGTAGTCCTTTATACACAGCACCGCGAGCTGCAGCCGTGACTTTGGGGATCGCACCGCTGAAGATTTGTCGATCGCTCCCCTCAATTTTCACCTTCAACTCGTCCACCTGCTGAACTTGCGATCGCAGCCACAACTGCACCGCCGGAGACAGCACCGCGCTCGCGATCCGGCTGCCTTGACTCGGCGAAGGTTTCCCCGGTTCCTCGCCCAGATTAACAGTCCCACCAGACCCAGCAGCCCCATCTCTATTGTCAAATTGAAGAGAGTTTCGATCGACAGTCATAAACAATTTCAGAAGATAAACCTTAATATTCAAGCACAGAAATTTAACTAGAACTTGCACATCCGGCCTCAAAAACCCGGTTTATGCACAGATATACCGCTGTCAACCTCTGATTTTCCTTAGAAACCGGGTTGATGTACACAAGTCCGATTAACTGCAAAACCAAGCAGAAATCTGGCATCAGCAAGGCCAGAAGCAGAAAAATTCTCACCTTTCCCCCCTTGGGATATTGGGGTAGTTCACGAGTTGTGCGATCCCGATGAAAAATTCGCGATCGAGCGTATAAATTTAACCAGCAGTACGGGATTTATGGTAGTGTTGGTTTATGGTCGGGTCAGACCCACACCTTTCAAACCAGCCGCAAACCAACGGTGCAAACCTGTGCCTGCCGCGAGTCTTTTCCTCGTAGTTTTTGCACAGCATTCAGGGTAATGCCATCAGGACAATCTGCACCGGGCACAAGGACAATCTTTGCCACGCCGGGCGTCCTGTAATAATTGGTCAGCATTATAATTTATTCCCAATCAGGAATTGAGCATTGCTAGTACGGTTAATCAATTAACCGTGTCGTGTTTCCTCCCCACCGTTCGCTCGTTGGGGATTTCCACACTCCCGTCATGTCTGATGAAAGGCTGCAAAAAATCCTCGCCCAGTGGGGCATTGCCTCTCGCCGTCTTGCAGAACAGATGATTGTAGCTGGACGAGTCCGAGTTAATGGCAATATTGTTCGCTTAGGAGAAAAAGCGAATCCCGATCGCGATCTTATCCAAGTCGATGGAGTCCCGGTGAAACCAACGGATCGACCCGCAAAGGTCTATCTGTTGCTCAACAAACCGGCAGGCGTAGTTTCTACTTGCAGCGATCCCAGGGCCCGATCGAAAGTTCTCGACTTGCTGCCACCCCAACTGCGCTCCGGTCAAGGCATCCACCCCGTAGGACGCTTAGATGCAGATTCCACCGGCGCCCTCTTACTTACCAATGATGGTAAGCTGACATTTTGTTTGACCCATCCGCGTCACTCGATCGCCAAAACTTATCAGGTTTGGGTGAGCGGCGATCCCCCGGAACCCATACTGGAAGCGTGGCGTCAGGGCATCATCTTGTCCGGCAGAAAAACTTTGCCCGCGAAAATTAAAGTTCTAGAACGCGCGCAAGACCAAACTCTGTTAGAAGTCATTCTATCAGAAGGCAGAAACCGACAGATTCGGCGAACAGCCGAGCTCTTGGGATATCCCGTGGTGCGCCTGCACCGCACAGCCATTGGCCCGATTCAATTGCAGCGGCCTGGTTCGCCAATATTGCCACCAGGCTGCTGCCGACCCCTAGAAGATGCGGAAATTATTTATTTATGGAATCTAGTCAACCTAACATCAATAAGCGTGCCAGTAAATTCCCAGGAGCACAGCATATGACAAAGAATTTATTGTTTTTATTCTTCAAAACAACTAAGCAGAAACTGCACTCCCAAGAGCCAGAAACAGCTCAGAAGAAGCTAGCGGAAATTGGAAATCAACTCCGTCAGTACCGCGAACAGCAGTCGATTTGTTTGGACAAAGTAGCCGTGGTAACAATGATTCGGCGGAATCTGCTACAAGCAATCGAGGACGGTCAACTCGACCAACTTCCCGAACCCGTCTACACTCAGGGTTTGATCAAGCGCTACGCTGAAGCCATGGGTTTGGACGGAAATCAGTTTGCCGAATTTTTCCCGATCGAACCGGCGCCCCGATCGAGAACCAAGCTATCTTGGCAAGATGGGCCTCAGTTGCGGCCGATGCACCTCTACCTCTTTTACACATTTCTAATTATCTGTTCGGTCAATGTCTTATCTCAGTTGATGAGCGGTTCTGTTACCGCAAAAAACGGTGCGGGAGCCGAAGAACAAGCGCTTGGGCAGCAAGAACAAGCTCGTTTAGCTGCTGAGGCATCGAGTTCCTCACAAAATCAGAAACCGGATAGTTACGAGGCTGTCGAAGCAGTAAGAACCGGTCAAAATTTAAATAAATCTGGCAATAAACCAGTAATGGTTAGCGTCACTTTTAAAGCCGAATCGTGGATGCAGGTTGAAGTCGATGGTAAAACAGAGTTTGAGGGAACTTTGCCGACCGGGACTGTTCGCACCTGGGGGGCTCAAAAGCAATTAGTAGTGGTAGCAGGTAACGCCGGCGGGGTAATGGTTGCTGTTAATAACGGACAAGCCGAACAACTAGGAGATCCTGGAGTCGCCAAAGAAGTTGTTTTTAAAGCCAACGAACTCAATCCTTCAGTACCACCCAAGAATGAAGGTTGAGTGTTAATTGGTAATTGTTAATAGGTAATAGGTAATAGGGGGCAGTCCACAGATTTTAATTAGAATGTCCGTCTTGATGCCCTCATTACCAATTACCAAATACCCATTCTATCAAACCCGGTTGCATCGGAATAGTCAACCGTCAACAATTCCCGATGGTGCAACCGGAATTGATCTAATTCATCTGCGTTAATCTGTGTTTATCTGCCTGTATCTGCGGTAAAAAAAAGAGAATGTATTAACCGCCCCGGACAAGGGATTGACGCTGATTCACGCAGATATAGAGTAGAGAGATAGGAATGATTCCGATGCTAACAGATTTGATATTACCCCTTAACAATTACCAATTGCCCACTACCAACTACCCCTTACCGACGCTCAATGTTTATTAGGAGCGCGCCCGGAGATGTAAGTCATAGTTTTGAGCCGATCGCGCACTTCCCAATTCAAAGCTTCGGGTCGATACCGCCATCCCCAATTTCCCTCTGGTTTCCCCGGAAAATTCATCCGCGCGTCAGTACCTAAACCCAACAAATCTTGAAACGGCACAATTGCCATATTAGCAATAGAAATCCAGCCCATGCGGATTAAAGACCAGTGAATTCCTTGGGGATCGATGCAGCCCAAATAACGCAAAACCTCATCTCTTTCGTAGTCTTGCAGTTGATTGAACCAGCCGACAGTCGTGTCGTTGTCATGGGTGCCGGTGTAGACTACCGAGTTGCGATCGTAATTGAAAGGCAAAAAAGGATCGCCAGGGCCCGCGCCAAAAGCAAACTGCAAAATCTTCATTCCTGGAAACTCGTATCGATCGCGCAAAGCTTCCACTTCTGGAGTAATTACCCCTAAATCTTCTGCGATAATCGGCAAGTTGCCAAACTTCTCGTTAATTAGATCCAACAAAGCTGTTCCCGGCGCTTTAATCCACTCTCCCTCGATCGCAGTTTCCTGTCCGCGCTTCACCGCCCAGTAAGCTTCAAATCCTCGAAAGTGATCGATCCGAGTCACGTCTACATAAGAGAAAATCGCTTCAAAACGCTGCACCCACCACTCGAAATTAGTTGCTTGCAACTTCTCCCAATTGTATACCGGGTTGCCCCACAATTGACCTGTATTGCTGAAGTAATCAGGGGGAACTCCCGCCATTAAAGCTGGTTCTCCGCTGGCTTCATCCAAGCAAAATATTTCTGGATGAGACCATACATCCGCGCTGTCGTGAGCTACATAAATCGGAATATCGCCAATAATTTTAATGTCCCGCATATTAGCATAGCGTTTCAACTCCGTCCACTGGCGAAAAAACTCAAACTGGACGTATTTGTAGTAATAAATCTCCGCATTTAGCTGCTGACGCCACTTCTCTACCGACTCTGGTTCTCGATGGGCAATTTCTGGTTCCCAATTGTTCCAGCTAACACCGCCAAAGTGATCTTTTAGTGCCATAAATAAGGCGTAATCTTCCAGCCAATTCTCTTTGCTTTTGCAAAAACCTGAGAATTCTTTTTGCTGGATCGGGGATGCTTTGGCTTTGAAGTTTTCGCAAGCTTTTTTAAGCAAAGGCACTTTCAGGGCGATCGCTCGCTCGAAGTCTACATAATCCAGCGGAAATTCTGGCAAATTAGCGAAGTCTTCATCTGCGAGCAATTGCTGGTCCCGCAGCAGTTCTGGGTTAATTAGCAGCGGATTTCCCGCCATTGCTGAATAGCACGAATAAGGAGAATTGCCGTATCCTGTGGGGCCCAGCGGCAATACCTGCCAGTATTGCTGGTCGCTCTCTACTAAAAAGTCAATAAAACGATATGCTTCTATTCCCATGTCCCCAATGCCAAATCGACTGGGAAAGGATGTGGGGTGGAGTAGCATGCCGCTTGATCGGGGAAAAAGCATAATCTATCTAAAGATATAGGAATTCAACATTGACAATTTGACCTATCTTCCCTACCAGTTAAACTTCGTAGTTTTTATGGCGATTGTTAGGGCAAATACTTTTGTGATTGTCTCATATTTTCTGCGATAACGTGGTTACAAAATATTTTTATAACACTCTACTCATAAATCCTGAGTAGAGTTCAAAACATCAAAATCCGAACTTACACGATCGCCCTGCTTTCACCGCTAGGTTTTTTTACCCAGGCTCGTTTGCTGCAACAAAGTATTTTGCTTGAGCGTACCTGGTTTCTGCTTAACCTTTAAATTTAACTTTTCTTGGGTTTTGACCCCATCTCTCTGCAGTCGTAAATTGCTCACCAAGAATCAGCCATCACTTAAGCTGAGCCAATGCACAAAATAGCCGGCTGTTTTGTATCTCAAAAAACAGCCGGCTGCGAAATTACTGGTGATAATGCTTAGTTCATGCTTGCTTGTTCAACAATTTCTGCACTTGTTTGAGAGCTATAGCACCGACGTTGTAAGCAGCCCAGCCGCCCGCCAACAATACGGGCATCAATACTATTAGTATGCGGAAGTCAAATTCCATGAGTTCTCCTCCTAAAGTTTTTTAACAAATTCTCATAATCTATTTGTATCTCATTTTGTCGCCATTCTCATGACTCTTTAACCAAATATTCGGGATACGCAGGAGGACATCGCTCCGCAAGAATTGAGAGCCAAAGCGAAACTGCTGGGCGGGCGATCGGCATTCCCTGCACCAATTATCCCACAATCTGTTTCGCAATCCCTTCGACCACCTTAGTTAGAGGGTCGTTAGGGAAATGCAGCGCAAACACTCCCTTGCTGGCAAGCAGCATCATCTTGTCGCTGTGGGGCAGTACCCCTGCCACTGGGATGTTGTAGATACTCTCTACTTGCTGCTTCAAATCCTCGAAATCCAGGGATTCTGGGGCTTTGTTAATCGTCATCAAAATCTTGGGAACTTCTAATTTGCGGGCCACATCTACCGTGACAGCCGTTCCCTGAAAATCTTGCTGATCCGGACGCAGAATCAGCAGCAGGATGTCGGAAATGGTGATGCTGAGGAGGGTTTCTTCGTTGAGCCCCGGGTGCGTGTCTATAAATAGGTAGTCTAAGTTCAAAACCTCGATCAGTTCTTGAAAGCCGTCGGTAAGCAGTCCCACATCGTAGCCTTCGCGCAAAACTCGCGCTATCTCCCCTGCTTTAATGCTCGAAGGAATCAGGTAGAGGTTGCCGTTACTGGCTAATTTTGGCAGCAGCGAACTCACATTGTAGGCCGTATCTGCGATCGGACATCGACCCCACAGGTAATCGTTCAGGCAGCGATCCATGTTGCTCTCGCTGAAACCGAAGAGCACGTGAATCCCCGGTGATTGAATGTCTGTGTCCACAATGGCGACCCGATTTCCGCCGCGAGCGATAATAGATGCCAGGTTTGCTGTCGTGTTCGATTTGCCAGTTCCGCCCCGGTAAGAGTGGACAGAGATGATTTTGGACATGATCTGCGTATTAGGGTAAGAAACGGCGAGAACCCATTATGATGCAATTCTCGATGATGCAGTCGAGTTGTCTGTCATTCTTCCTTGCCCCCCACATCCTCCTTATCTGTTAAACTATCAATTTTTTCATCTTTTATCATCTTTTGGGCGCCCCTGCGCTGCCGCATCTGTTTGGCTTTGGTTTGCAAATCGCTGAACTCGTCATGTTGAGTTTCGGCTGAACTAGCACCGCTGCCGGCATTGATCGCACCCGTTTGAGAGCCACTTTCCGATTCAGTCACGGTGGCGCGGTGCTTCTGCTGTTTGGCTTTTTCCTGCAACTGAGCTAGGTATTCGTCTGTCTGACTTTCGGCCTTGGGAAGCTCTGGGGTACTTGCAGTTATTTCTTGGGGTTCGGAAGGTGTTTTTTCAGAGGTTTCTTGTTTGCTAATCCTCAGTTTATCTTTCTTTTGCTGCAATTCTTTAAAGAAATCAGATTCGGTGATTTCGGCGACTTGCTGTTCTTTTTTGGCTTGGTCTATTTCGATTTTAAAGACTTGTTTTACTCGATCACTAATTGCTTTCCCGTATCCGGCTTTATTAAATCTCTCTGCTGAGACAATGCTACCGCCAGTTAAGATTAATGCTAACGCTGGCGCTGCCACAGGCACCCACCCTCCCAACAGAAAAATCCCAAAGCCGATCGCGCAACACCCGGACAGCATTGCTGCGAATGTCACCGTCAACTTCGCTGGGTGAGCCATCCGCGATGCCAAGGTTCCTCCGACAATTGACCATCCCGAAATCCACAAGATTTCTGCCCATTCCGACCAAAACCACAACATCGGTCTGTTGTCTAAAACTGCACTCAAAATTTGGCTGACTACTTGTGCGTGTGCCACGATACCAGGCATGAATTGGTTGCTTTGCTGTCGCCCACTGTAAGGAGTATAAAATAAATCTTTAACGGTTTCTGTGGTGTAACCGATGAGAACTATTTTATCTTTAACTAACTTCGGGTCAACTTTCCCTTCTAAAACATCCGTAATTCTGACTTGGTTGGCAACTTGCCGCCTGGAACGATAGTTAATTAATATTTGATATCCCCTGACATCGGTATTTGTGTATCCTCCGTCATTGCTTGCTAGTTGTTTTAATTTGGTTTTTCCCAGCCATAAAGATTGATCTGGTGCAAGTTGGGGAGAGATTTTTTGCCCTTGCAGGTAGCGGAGTGCTAGCTGGAGGTTGAAGGAATATAAAACTTGAGAGTCGTCATTGCAAAGATGTTTTTGGGCCGAGGAATTGCCCTTAATTGTCGGGGGTTTCATAAATAATAAAGCCCTGCGGAGTATGCCACCCGGATCGACTCCGAAATCTGCAAATCCCACCCGGTTTTCTGGCAGCCCCGGCGCAGGCGGAGAACCGGGATTATCCGGGCTGCCGTCGGTGACTAAACATACCCCGATAATGCGATCGCTTTTTTGTAAAAGTTTAGTTAATTCCTCGCGCCCGTCTCCTAAAGGTACGTCTCGCAGTACATCTAAACCGATGACTGCCGGCTGCATTTTGTCAAGTTTTTGTAAGATTTCAGCTATTTTGCGATCGGATATCGGCCACTGGTTCAATTTCTGAATATCTGCTTCGGTAATCCCCACAACTAGCAAACGCGAGTCTGGCTGTTCCTCGGGACGCCACCTCACCATTTGGTCGTAAGCGCTTAATTCTAATGGTTCGAGTATTCCTAGGTGTCTGGCCCCCATCAATGATAATGTTACTGCTGCGCTGGCAATTAATACAGACTTAGCCAATGCTAGTGATGGTTTATACATTTGACTCAATTGAGCCACTGCCGATCGAATTTTGTTAGATATTTTACTCATTATCCCAGCATAAAAGTTTGACTCGTTTCTGGAACAGCAGTTGT
This sequence comes from Microcoleus sp. K5-D4, assembly GCF_036704575.1. NCBI lineage: Bacteria > Bacillati > Cyanobacteriota > Cyanophyceae > Oscillatoriales > Microcoleaceae > Microcoleus > Microcoleus sp. K5-D4. The sequence goes on along the minus strand of NZ_JAUBSD010000005.1, from coordinate 14,192 downwards.
TTCACATTTCCCCCCTGCTGGAGACTTCCTCCATCTTAGAACACTCGGAAACTCCGACCACTTTGTTACAAAAATTTACAGTACGTGGCGACCAACTGTATCCAATGATACTTGCGGTTGAGGAAACCTGATTTTTCCGACAGAGAATCCCCTTGCCGCTCGAATTAATTAATGTTATTGATGATATGTCAAGGTATAAATTGTGTATCTGCACCCTCGACTAGCAGCTCAAAAATATTTGTCGCCATCAGCGAATGCCTGTGTTTGCAATTATAGTGAAAGGTACAACCAAATGAAACGTTTTCTACATCGGGCTACACTTGCGGTCGCCGTATCTGCGATAGCAGCTACCGTACCCAGTTCACTTGCACCGATGCGCGCACAATCCCAGCCGCTTCTGCTGAGTCAAAATGTTAATTTCAAGCCTCCCGACGTAACAGCCCCCGCCAACCGACAAGGAGGAACACATCGCGGCAACAAGCTTTGTCCAGCGGGTTTATCTATTACTCCTTTAGTACCTCCAACTAATATCGGTTTAACCCTAACAGAGTCTCCCACAATTTTTGTCTATGTTCCTCAAACCTCGGCAAAAATTGAGTTTACTGTCCTCAACGAGAAGGAAGAGGAAGTGGTCTACGAAAAAACATTTAAACTAGACAAATCTGGGATTGTTGGAGTTACCATTCCTGCTACCGTGGACAACAACAAATCCCTTGAAGTTGGCAAGCGATACGTGTGGTCATTTTCGCTAGTTTGCGACCCCGAAGACCGAGCTGCGGATTTAGTTGTTAAAGGGTTCGTGCAGCGAATTGAACCGCAGGCAACTCTCAAGAGCGAGTTGGCAAATCCCGACCCGATGACTAGGCTCAATGTTTATGCTCAAAATGGGATTTGGTACGAAACACTCGCTACTTTAGCCCAAATGCGGCGCCAGACACCGGGGGATGTGAAGCTCACAGCCAAGTGGACGCAATTACTGCAGTCCCAAGGACTGGAATCAGTTGCAGCTCAACCACTGGTTGCGCCGCTTTAAATCTCGCTATTTCTGAAAATTTTGTCGGTCGGCCGATGGCGATGTGAAAATTGACCCATTTACTCGATCGCGCCCGGGGCTAAAACTCCGGGTTAACATTTAGAGATGCGCTCTATAAATATTTCTACAAGTTGGTGGAAAAATGAAACGTTTTATACATTTTACTGCACTGGTGATGACTGTATTGGCGATCGCCGTTACTCTCCCCAGTTTGCTGACACCGATGCAGGCTGTGCCTGCACCCATTCTGCTGAGTCAGAATGTTAATTTCAAACCTCCCGATGTAACAGCCCCCGACAACCGGCAAGGGGGGACGCATCGAGGCTGTAAGTTACGGGATGGTTTATTCATTACTCCCTTAATACCTGAAAGCAATATGGGCTTAACGCTAACAGAGTCGCCAACATTTTTTGTATATGTATCTCAACCGGCGGCTCAAGTAGAGTTTATTTTGCTAAACGAAGATGAATCCGAAGTAGTTTACGAAACTACTTTAAAAAATGACAAAGCCGGAATTATTGGAGTTAGCCTTTCTGAGAAAGACCAGACAAAAAATATTGAGGTTGGTAAGCGATATGTGTGGTCGTTTGCACTAGCCTGCGATCCGCTGGAGCGTTCGGGAGATTATATTGTTAAAGGATGGATGCAGCGAATTGAACCCCAGGCAAATCTCAAGAACGATTTGGCAAATCCCGACCCTATGGCTAAGGTGATTGCTTATGCTAAAAATGGGATTTGGTACGAGACTGTTGCTACTCTAGCCGAAATGCGGCGCCTCGCACCCGATGATTCCCGGCTGACGACCGAGTGGACGCAATTGTTGCAGTCCCAAGGACTAGAATCGATTGCCGCTCAACCGCTAGTTCAGTCTTTTTAATAACCACTCTTCACCAATCATTGCTGAGTGTTTGCATAGTCAATTCTTCAATTCTTCAATCCAGTGACCGAAAGCAGCCAGGGTACAAGCCCCCGTCTTTATCCTGGCACAACCAAAAAATAGTATCCGATAACCAGTCCCCGGATTCATAAGTAATATCGCTTTCTTCAATTCTCAAATTGTTCAATTGTTCAATTCTTCAATCCCAAATCCCAAATCTAAAATCTAAAATCTAAAATCGATTGATGGCTAATAACTTTCCGACAATTCTAGCTCTTGATTTTGACGGTGTGATTTGTGACGGACTAATCGAATATTTCCAAACAGCTTGGCGTACCTACTGTCAAATCTGGAAACCAGTCGAAACAGTACCCGATCCAGATTTAGCTTTGAGTTTTTACCGAGTGCGACCCGCCATTGAAACTGGTTGGGAAATGCCACTGCTGATCCGCGCACTACTGACAGGAATTTCCCCCGAGCAAATTTTGCTGGAGTGGCCCCATATTGTACCGCATTTATTGATAGAAAATAATTTAAAAGCGCAGTCGGTCGGTGCTATGTTAGACGGATTGCGCGATAATTGGATTGCTGAGGATTTAGCTGGGTGGCTGTCTTTGCACCGCTTTTATCCAGGCGTAGCCGATCGCCTGCACTCGTTGCAGGATAGTTCGGTGAAAGTGGCGATCGTCACTACAAAGGAAGGTCGTTTTGTGCGAGAACTTTTGCAGCTAGCAGGCGTAGAAATGCCGTCAGAGTTGATTTTTGGTAAGGAATACAACAAGCCGAAACACCAAATTTTGCGGGAATTTTTGGCCGCGTCTGGCAAAGATTCGACTATTTGGTTTGTGGAAGACAGGTTAAAAACTTTGCTGTCGGTGAAGCAGCAGCCAGATTTATCTCAGGTGAGGTTATTTTTGGCTGATTGGGGTTACAATACTTTGCCAGAACGGGAATCTGTGGCTCAAAATCCACCAGTTCAATTGCTTTCTCTGTCGCAGTTTGCCGGAGATTTCGCAGATTGGCTACCGATCGACTATTGATGTTAGATTTGTTTACAGGTGTGATTTTTTTTCGCTTTTCAGAGTTAAAAAATCACAAAATTTTACATCTTTTTTGTTGACTTTTGCGGCGTAGACATGGTATTTAAATATAATGGAATGGTGAAAAAATAATATTTTTGTCACCATCCGATTATAAAATAAATATAACAAAAATCTATCAAAAAAGCAAGGTTATAGACAAAAAAAATGTTTTTTTTATAGACTATTGGAAGTAATGTTGACCTCCAAAACCGGGTTTTTTACTATTTCTATGGGCCGGGACGAAGTATTTTAATTGGTCAAACCACGTGTCTGACAAAAAACAAAGCTTCGCCACCAAAAAATTGAAAAGTATTTTGATAATTTCTCAGCTTGAAAGCTTTCTAATATTGAGACTTAAAACCGATGCTCGATTTAACTAAAGCAGCCAAGGCAATGCAGGGAATGAGCCAACATTTGAATGTGGAAGCTCACGCGGCTCGCCAACGTTTGGAAGTGGCTCAGAATTTGCTGGTAAAGGCTGCAGCGGAACAGGAAAAATTGGTGGAATTGCAAGAGAATTGGCGCGATCGCACTTTATTCAATGCTGCCACGCCGATCGAGCCATTGTCCGATCGCACCTACATCACCGCACCCCCCGCCGCCCACACAGTCTTTGCCACAGACGGCTCGCAAATTTCCCCCAACCATCACGAAATAGCCTACTGTTACCTGCTAAACGTCGGCACAGTCATGCTGCACTACGGACAAAGCCGCCACCCAGTTTTAGACAGCGTACCCGAAGTTTTCTACAAACCCGAAGACTTGTACGGTTCCCGTCAGTGGGGAATTAGAACCGAAGAATGGATGGGATATCGGCGCGCAGTTTCCGAAGCAATTGCCTTAGCAGAAATGGGCTGCAATTGGGCAAAAGTTAACGACAATAAATTGCCTGCACCAGCTTTAGCAATGGTAGACGGTTCCCTGATTTATTGGTTTTTGGAACAGTTACCCACAGATGCGCGCGATCAAATTTTGCTGCCAATTTTAGAATCTTGGGACAAGTTGCGTTTAGCAGGAATTCCGCTGTTAGGATACTTAAGCGCTTCTCGCAGCAGCGAAAGCTTATCTTTTTTGCGGTTTGAAGCTTGCACTCACGAAGTACCAGACTGCATGACAAATTGCCCGAACGTCGGATTTGCCGCCACAATTTCTTTCGCGGAAAAAGCACCTTGTCAAGAATTTGAACCTTTGCGAGATGCCATATTGTGGGCAACAATCCTCTCACCGGGACAAAGAAGCCCTTTGTGGAAATCTCAAGCTCGAATTTTAGATTTGTACGGTCTTAATTCCGTCTATTTCTGTTACGTTCACGTTGGCACAGAAATTGCTAGAATAGAAGTGCCGGAATGGGTAGCACAAGATACAGCACAGCTAGATTTAGCATTAGGAATGATGCTCGCTCAAGTACACAAAGGCGGCGGGTATCCGGTGACGCTAGCAGAAGCTCATAATCAAGCGGTAGTCACGGGGGGCGATCGAAGTCGCTTTTTCGCTTTGTTAGAGCAGCAAATGATTAAAGCCGGCTTAAAAAATGTCGGAATTTCTTATAAGGAAACACGGAAGCGCGGCAGTATTGCTTAAAGTAATAAGTAGAGTAGTCTTGGACGCAGAAACCGGGTTTTTACCGAAATACTGCATTTGAACCTTTAACATAGATAAAAAACCCGGTTTATTTGGTATTGCTGCGTAAGGTATGTAGAGTTTAAATAGAGTTAAAAATGTTATATGCCAATAGAAATAATTATTTTAATTGCTTCGTTACTTGTATCTTGGCTAGTCTTTAATTGGGCGTTTAAAGTGTTGAAAGCCAGCATCGGCACCGCGATTGGTTTAGCAGCAATTGTGCTGACGATGCAGTTATTATTTGGCATCGGCCCCAATCAGCTTTTCCAACATATAATTCACTTGCCGGAAACCCTGGGTAAAATGATTTCAGGCAAGTGAATCAATTTAAAATTTGCTATTTTAGATTTGAGATTGGAGGACAAATCTAATTGAATGTATGCTAGGTCTGCTGTGGTGGCACAGATGGCTGTCGCTCAAATAAGTGTCACTCAAAAAAGCGACTGCTCGATCGCTCGCTCCGATCGCCACAATAGAGCTAACGTATCGACATAAAAGCAAATGAATACAGCTTTATTAATTGCTTGGGCGATCGCCGGATGGTGCGGAACAATTCCAAGGGGGCCCTGGCGGTTTCCTCCTCCCCCTCCTCCTCCCGATCCGTTCCGAGAAATTGCCTTCCGAGTCTCTGGCCTAGCGGGTGGGATTGCTGGAGGCTTTCTCTACAGCAGCGCTTTTCCTATGCAATCGCTGGATGCAGTCAATGTGGGGGTGACAGCATTTGGGGCCTTCCTGAGTGGGATGCTGGCATCTGACCTGGTGGGATTGGCAATGGGGCTGGGCGCTCGGAATCCTCAGCTTAACGTGAAGTGAATCGCAGATAAAAAGTGCAAACAAAGGTTGAATAGAAAACTTGACGGGGTTCTTACCCCGTCAAGTCCTGTATCTCGGTATTCCGAAAATTTTCCCTCTTCCCTCTTCGTTCTTCCTTCTGATATTAACTTCCCAGCATTTGCAGCTTGTACAAACTGGCATACAACCCTTCTTGCTGCAACAATTCTTCGTGGCTGCCAGACTCTACTAATTGCCCGCGTTTGAGCACTAAAATGCGATCGACATTTCGGATAGTCGAGAGCCTGTGGGCAATAATTATCGCCGTTCTTTCCGCCATTAAACGCTCTAGAGCTTCTTGAATTAAAGCTTCCGTCCCCACATCCAAACTAGCAGTTGCCTCGTCTAGAACTAAAATACTGGGATTGCGAATGGCGGCGCGAGCAAACGCTAATAATTGCTTTTGTCCCCCCGAAAGATTGGTTCCCCGTTCCCGCAATTGCGTATCATAACCTTGAGGCAACTGTTCGATTAAACGGGCAACATTTGTCTTTTCTGCTGCTGCTTGAATTTCGTCAATCGAGTAACTTTCTCCCAGGCTGATATTGCTCTTCACGTCACCAGCAAATAGAAAGCCATCTTGGATAATTACGCCTATGTGCCTGCGTAACTCTGCTTGAGGCAAATCCCGAATATCGACATGATTAACCAGAATCCGTCCTCGCGTCGGCTCGTAAAGGCGGCACAGGAGACGGATAATCGAACTTTTGCCCGCACCCGTGGGGCCAACTAATGCTACTTTTTCGCCGGATTTGATGGTGAAATTGAGGTTTTGCAGGACATATTCGTCTTGTTTGTAAGCAAACCACACGTTGTCAAATTGGATTTCTCCAGATTCAGAATTCTGCGATTTGGCATTTTCACCCCCCCGAAGCTTGGGGGGGGTGGCGGGGGGTGATTGGGGAGTGTTAGCCAATAAACGATATTCTGAACTTGCTGGATTTTGATGATTATCTGCCAATCCTCGATCGAACGGAGCCAAGTTGTAAGCCGTTGTCTCTGGATGTCCAGTTATCAACAACGGTGAATAACCTGCCCTTCTTCCTTCTTCCCTCTTCCCTCTTTTTACCCAGAGCGAAGCCGAAGGATCTTCTTCCTTCTTCGCGCTAGTTGGATCTTTAATTTCGATCGGTTCGTTGAGAATATCGCTAATCCGTTCGACTGCCGTAAATCCTGCTTGAATTGCCGTAAATTTCTCCGCAAATTGCCGCAGCGGATCGAAGAGACGTTGAGCAAATAAAATAAATGCCGAGAGAGTACCGAAGTTAAGATTACCGGCTAAAACCCTTTGACCACCCATCCACAAAACCGCTGCGATCGCCACTAAAGCAATCCATTCTAATGTCGCAGATACGGCTGAGTCGTAAAATATAGTTTTGTCAACTGCTTTAATGTAGCGTTTATTCGTGACGCGAAACAATTCTGAGTTGAATCTTTCGCGGCGGAATAGCTGCACTACACCAATACCAGTCAGGTTTTCTTGCAGTTGGGCGTTGAGTTCGGAAAGTTCTTCTCTGGTATTGTAATTTGCTATGCGATATTGGTACTGGAAATAAACTATAACTGCGGTAATTGGTATCATCATCAGCACCAACATTAAAGCTAGTTGCCACTGCATGGTAAACATGAAAATGGCAATTACTAAAATTGAAAATAAATCGCTGACAATGCCGATCGCCCCAGAAGAGAAAACCTCTCCCAAAGCTTCCACATCGCTGGTGAGGCGAGTCATCAGTTTGCCGACAGGAGTGCGATCGAAAAATCTCACTGCTAGCGATGTGACGTGGGCGAACAAATCATTTCTAATATCTGTAGTAATTATTTGCCCTACTTTCGTGACTAAATAGCCTTGAACTGATTGCAGTGCTAATCTAAGTGTTATAGTTAGCATCAGCAAAATAGCCAAAATATTCAAGGCAGCAGATAGAGACAATCCCCGCAAGAATTCGTAGGTAGGTTCCGAGCGAATTACCGAAATTGCCTGTCCGATGAGAATCGGTTGAATTGCTCCTGAGACTGCTAGCGGTACTAATAGTGCGATCGAAATAATCAGCAAGCGTTTGCTGCGGGTTGCGTAAGATGCCAACCTCATGAATAACCGCCAGTCTGTTTCCTGGCCGGATTTGTTTTTGGTATCTGCTACTGGTGAGGAAGTTGTCATCCGATTTTAGATTTTAGATTTTAGATTTTAGATTGCAGAAGCTATTATGCTGCTAAATCCGGCGCCTTTTTCTGAGGATATCGAGCTTTTTTTCGCTGCGTGGCTTGTAGGGCGGGCGGGCGAGATCAGTTCGCTCAGCTTAGAGCAAAAAAGCTGTACAATATATCCAACTAATAATTGTAGCAAATAGAGTCAGTCAAATTAGGAAATATTCTACATAGCCAGCAAATTCTCCAACCATACAGCCCTCAGTCACCCATATTTATTACAATTGCGGATACCCGCTACTTGCCACTTTATGCCTTTAGACATAGAGTTTACTACTGGTTTTAGTTACTGTGTCAAATGCTGGGTTTTCAAAATGCAGTTCACTGGATTGAAGAGATTGATTCTACATTTCACCGTCGTCTTAATGAAAGTGTATTAGACTTTGTACTGATAAATTATGCACGAAATAGAGACAGCCCGATTGTATCTGAGACAATTTACGCCTGAAGACTTAGATGAGCTGTACCGTATTTACAGTGATGCAGAAGTAATGAAATACTTGAGAGGAGTTAAAACTAGAGAAGAAACACAAATCGCCATTCATACCATGCTCAAATGTTGGGCAGAAAACAACTTCGGAATGTGGGCTTTAGTACATAAAATAGACCGTAAATTGATCGGTCGCTGCGGACTGGTTTTTCTGGACCAAACACCGGAAGTTGAGCTGGGCTATGCGATTGACAAAGTTTATTGGAATCAAGGATTGGTTACAGAAGCATCTTTGGCTAGTCTCAACTATGGATTTCAAATATTAAATTTGGAGAGAATAGTTGCGATCGCCCGACCCGAAAATATCGCCTCCCAGCGGGTGATACAGAAAGTTGGCATGAAATATGAAAAAAATACTCGTTATTACGAAACTGATGTACTATATTACTCTATCTCGCGAGAAACCTACGAGTCAAAAGTAGTTTAGTAGGGTGTGCAATGCACACCTTACTGCATTTAAATTACTCACATTGCAAATTGTCATTATTGCCTGCTGACAACTACGAAGTTCTTTGCAATTGCTTGTTAACTTTTTGAATTTTTTTAGCAAAATACTCTTGTCTGTGTCCCAATTTTTTAGCCACGTCCAACCCTTTTTGATAGGATTCCAAAGCTTTATCGTAAGCCTTCATCTCTTGATAAACTTGACCGATATTGTCATAAGCGTTCATCAATCCGTAGAAATTGTAAGCCCGCTCTTCTAACAGCAACTGCATTTGATAAATCCGCAAAGTCTGCTCCCACTGCTTTTGCGCTCGATAAAGTAAAGCTAATTTATCTAAAGCTTCGCTAGCTTGGGCATACTGTTGAATAGGGACGGCTAAATTGTAGGCTTCCTGATAGTATTGAGCTGCTAAATTGATTTGACCTATGGTTTGGTAATCGCTGGCGATCGCAATTTTGAGCGGTGGTATAGCGCTGGGATTTTGCAGGTTGACATACACTGATGCTAGTTTTTCCCTGGCTGCGATCGCCTTTAGGGGTTGTTTCGACTGCTGGTAAACGTAGGCCAACTGTCTGAGAGTATCTACCTCTGTTGGAGGAGTTACAGGCTGCGGCGGCGCGCCGTTTCCCGCAACTACAGCAGAAGTGGGCACAGCAGAATTAGCAGCAAATAAAGCGCGGTTTTCCTGAATTAAAGTTGCCAATTCCTCATAGACGGGAGCAGCTTTATCGTAACTCAACCAATTGACGTGAATTAGCGCGATCGCCTTTAAAATCTGACCTTCAGCCAATATATCTTGGTTTTGGCGCGCATTTTCGAGAATTTCTTGGTAAACTTCTACAGTCGGGCCTTTAGCGCGCACCTGCTGAAAAGCCGCAGCGAAGACGGGGAGCAACTCAGTATTAAGTGGTACTTGGGATTTGACTTCTTTTTGAATTGCTTGCAACCGTTTGGTAATAAGCTGTAGTTCGAGGTTTTTACCGTTACTCCAAGCAACACTTCCCACCCGACTCAAAGCAGCAATTTCCGCCGCCGGCCCCAAATACCTCCGCAGCCGCAATTCTCGGAACCAAATTTCAAAAGCACCAGCGCCGTCTCCAGCTTGCAGTTTAGCCGCTGCTTCTAAGTTTAACTCTTCCAAAGCCGCTGTCAGTTCGTCCCGCTGAGTGCTGCTCAAAGATTCACTGGCGGGGGCTAGGGGATCGGGTGTGGTAATTTCTAGAGGATTAGGGGAAAATTGATCGAGGCCTGGTGGATTAGTTTGGGCGCTAGCAATAGAACCAGCACACAGCCACAAGAAAAGCAAGCACCCAATTGGCACAGAACTTCTCATTCTTAAAATTTGGTTGCCGCGATTCGGCATCTTTTCTGGAAACATCAAGTTTTGCATATCTACAAAACGGTATAAATTATGTCACAAAGATGGCACAAAAGCAAACTGTTCAACAAGAGCAACAAAATAAAAATTACCGTGCTGAGCAATTATGACCATTTAAAGACGCTTGGCGATCGCATTTTACGCTTATTTAGTCTAGCCCTAATTCTTTTAACTGTTTGCACAGCTTGCGCCCCCCCTCCCGCAGTTGCAAAGGACCGCTCTTTTCCAGAAATGTCTCTAGAATTTTTGGGCGAGTACCAATTGCCAAAAATCAATTTTGAAGGAGTACCAGTCGGCGGTTTGTCAGGAATTACCTACGACCCCAAAGGTATTAGCGCAGTCACTTCCAAAGCTTATCGCTTTTACGCTCTTTCCGACGACCCCAGCGAAAACGGAGAAGCGAGATTTTACAGTCTCAGACTCGACCTCACATCAAGCGATCCAGCAAATATTCGCCTGAAAAAAGTTACCGTTGAAGGCGTTACATCCCTCAAAAAAGCAGACGGTGAAACCTTCTCTTGGGGTTCCATCAATCCCGAAGGCATCGCCCTTTCTCCTCGCAACTCAGTATTTGTCGCCAGCGAAGGCGTTACTCATGTTGGCATCCCTCCTTTTATCGGTGAATTTGACCTCAAAACAGGGCAAATGCGGGGAAATTTGCCGATACCCAAGCGCTATATTCCCGATGCCAGCGATGAAAAACAGCAGCAAGGAGTGGTTGATAATTTAGGTTTTGAATCTTTAACCATCGACCCAGAAACCTTTAGTCCGGGCGGTCTAGATCCGTTTCGTTTGTTTGCAGCTACGGAAGCGCCGTTAATGCAAGATTTAGACCCGGAACAGGAAAATAAACTCCGTCTTTTACATTATGTCATCGTCGATAAAACGCCGCAATTAGTATCGGAAAATCTTTACAAGTTAGACCAAGTTCCTATGACAGTTTTGAACGGTTTAACAGAATTAGTAACTGTCGGTGGCGGTCAGATTCTGAGTTTAGAACGTTCTTTTGGGCTGTCGGGATACGGCGCTAGGATTTATCAAGTAGCGGTTGGGGCGGCTACAGATACTTCGAGAATCCAGAGTTTTAAAGGGCGAGTGGCAGTCGAACCTGTTAAAAAAAAGTTGCTGCTCGACTTAAGCCAACTCGGAATTCCGCTGTACAATTTAGAGGGGATGACCCTCGGCCCGCGCTTGCCCGATGGCAGCCAGAGTCTAGTTTTGGTCAGCGATGACAATTTTGATGAAGCGCAGAAAACTCAGTTTATCTTGTTGAGTTTGAAGGGCAAAGGTTAAGTTAGAAGGGCGGGCTAGAAGCCCACCCCACCCCACAAGAAGATTTATTCTTTGTGAAACAGGGATATTGCCTGTTTATGAAAACAGTAGAAGAAAATTAACTCTTTGTGGAACAGGTATCTTGCCTGTTCATAAAAAACTTAAATCACATTTCTCTAACTATAAAAACCCCTAATCATGCCAATTCGTAACACTTTGCACCTGCCAGGAATGGAACTTTCATACCTAGAATGGAAGCCAGAAACAGGTAAAAAAGTTCCGCGTTTGCTGTTGTTACACGGTTTAGCAGATACTTCGTGTGTCTGGAATAGCTTGGGCAATTATTTCTCCAACCGCTATCATATTGTAGCGCCAGATATGCGCGGTCACGGAGAGAGTAGCAAACCGAAAACCGACTATACTTTTGAAAGTGCGATCGCAGATTTAGAAGCTTTGATGGCACATCTCAACTGGCCTGACGCCCACATTTTAGGCCATTCTTGGACGGGCAAACTAGCAGCGATTTGGGCGAGGCAAAATCCCGATCGCTTTTGCAGTATGATTTTAGTAGACCCCATCTTCATCACCAAAATGCCCGCCGCGATGAAACTCACCCTGCCAATTGTTTACCGAAAATTAGACTGTCTAAAATGTGTGGGCCCGTTTGCGACTTTAGCCCAAGCAGAAGCAGCAGCAAAACAATCGGGAGAATACGCAGATTGGAGTGACGTGCAGCAAATGGTATTCCAACACCAAATCGAACAAAAATCCGACGGAACTTGGGGCAGTAAATTTGCGATTGCAGCCAGAAATCAGATATTTGCAGAAGTGATGAAAGTTGCCGGTTTAACTAAAAATATTGATATCCCGACTTTGTTTGTACAGCCGGAAAAAGGCGTAAATCGCATGGATTGGCAAATGCAACCCTACAATAGATACTTGAAAAATCTTACCGTTGCCAAAGTACGGGGGAATCACTGGTGTTTTTTGACTCAACCAGAAACTTTTAATCAAACTGTGGCAGATTTTTTAGAGGACACAAGACAGTGAATTTAGAAATTATCGCACATCGGGGATTTTCGGCGATCGCCCCCGAGAATACTTTAGCAGCTTTTGAACTGGCGAGCGCCCGTGGAGCTCATTCGATCGAATTTGACATCCAGCTATCCGCCGACAACGTACCAGTAATTTTTCACGACGCAACATTAGATAGAATCACTGGAGTTTCTGGCAAAGTTAGGGAAACAACCCTGTCTCAATTGCAAACACTTAATGCAGGAAAATGGTTTAGCGAGGAATTTTCACAAGAAAAAATTCCTACTTTAAAAGAATCATTAACCATACTCAAAAATGTTGGCAAATTTCTTTATTTTGATGTCAAACCTCACTGCGAGTGGTCTGACGCCGATGTCGCGGATTTTGTCAATACTTTGAAGGGCGAAGAAATCCAACACAAATGCGTTATTACCTCCTTTAACGCTGGATTTCTGGAACAAGTGCGGCGGCTATCTGGTGATTTGGCGATCGGACACATTGTTGCTAATCTAGAAGCGTACAAAACTCAATTAGCTCAAGCTGTGACCTATCAGGATAATTTGATTAGCAGCCAGTATCGCGTGTTGCTGGAAAACCCCGCACTAATTCAAGAAAGCCGGAGTCAAGGAGTTGACATTGTGGCCTGGACGGTGGACGATCGAGCAGATATGCAAAAGTTAATGGATTTGGGTATAACGCGGATAGTCACTAATTGTTTGATATAATTTGTTTAACTTGATATCTTGCACCATTATCAAGAACGGGCAAGATGCCCGTTCCACAAAACTCAATTAATAGATGAATTACTTTCGCAAAAGCATCCACGAAATGTCTGGCTATGTGCCGGGAGAACAGCCACCGCTAGGCACAAAAATTATTAAACTAAATTCTAATGAAAATCCCTATCCACCTTCTCCAAAAGCCTTAAAAGTGCTTCAGGAAATAGACGGAGAAATGCTGCGGCGCTATCCCGATCCAACTGGCAAAAGTTTCCGCATTGCGGCTAGTCAAGTTTTGGGAGTTGCTGATGATTGGATTGTTGTAGGTAACGGCAGCGACGATTTATTAAACTTGATAGTTCGCGCTGTGGGCGAATCTGGGAAACAGATTGTTTGTCCCGCGCCAACATATGTATTGTACCGCACTTTGGCACAAATTCAAGATGCAGAATTTGTTGAAGTTCCTTATCCCGACGACTACAAGTTACCAGTCGATTTGCTAATAGCAGCCCAGGGTGCAGTGACATTTGTAGCTTCGCCAAACAGTCCATCGGGAACAGCCATATCTATTGCAGATTTGGAGAAACTGGCTAAAGAGTTATCTGGCATTCTTGTCATCGACGAAGCTTATGTAGATTTCGCCGAAGACAATGCTTTGAACTTGACAAAAAAGTACAGTAACGTTATAGTTTTGAGGACGCTTTCAAAAGGTTATTCCCTAGCAGGATTGAGGCTGGGTTTTGCCATAGCAAATCCGGCGCTGCTGGCAGAATTAAATAAAATCAAAGACAGCTATAATGTGGATGCTTTAGCCTATGCAGTGGGCGCGGCTGCGATCGCAGATCAAGACCACAAAATAGCCAACGCCGAAAAGATTAAGGCTTCCAGAGCAAAACTAGCCGTTAGCTTCCAGGAATTAGGCTTTGACGTTTGGCCCTCGCAAACCAACTTTTTGTTAGTGCGGCCACCAAACGGCGATGCAGAAAGAATTTATCAAACACTCAAAGTACGGGGAATATTGATTCGATACTTCAATCAGCCGCGATTAGAAGACAAATTGCGGATTAGTTTAGGTACGGAGGAACAGAATCAACTATTACTTAAAATTTTGAAAGAAATTCTGGCATTGCTGAATTAGGGTATGATAAGTAAGGCGTGCAAGCGCCAAAAATAAAACTTCAAAAAATCCAGAGTTTATG